>PEZS01000008.1:7206-167776 GCA_002778785.1 Bdellovibrionales bacterium CG10_big_fil_rev_8_21_14_0_10_45_34
GCGGATCTGCCGCAGGCTAGTTTGAGGTGAGAGCCTTTTCGATAGGCAGCGCCTGATTCTTGTTCACAATCCTCGGAGTAATAAAAATAACGAGTTCCGATTTTTGCAAGCTAGAATCTCTCCCTTTAAACAAGTTACCGAGAATGGGTATTGAACCTAAAACGGGTACTCTGTTTTCAGTGATCTGATTGTCGCTTTGATAGATACCACCTATTACGGCAGTTTGACCGTCTGGAACAAGGATAGTCGTGTTGGCCTCGCGGGAATTCACTGGTCGGGCGTTGTTTTCAACCGTCGCGCCGACAAACTGTCGCTTGATTTGTGACTGCATCATCACGGATCCATCAGCTGTGATTTGCGGGACGACTATGAGCTCGAGAACAACTTCTTTAAACTGAACTTGCGTAGTAGGCACTCCATTTGCAATCGTCGTGATGGGAATTGGAAATTCTGTAACTTGCCGAATTTTCGCCTCTTTGTTGTTGACTGTCAAAATCCTCGGCGACGATAGCACCTTGATTTTCTCGTCTCTTTCTAGAAGCCCTAATCTAGCAGACAGAAGTCCTTTTCCGGCCAAGTCTCCGAACTGCATGGTTGCCGCCGACGTTAGTGTTCTCGCTTGATCTATAAGCCCGATGGCAATTCCTTGGCTGGAGTCGCCTAGGTTCCATTCAAAGCCCATAAAAGAAGAGATATCTTCTCGAGTTTCTACTATTTTGCCTTCTATGAGCACTTGCGGCGTTTCGAGGTCTAATCTTTTGATTAACTCCTCAACTCTGCGAATATTCTCGGGAAGGTCAGTCATGACGAGGGAGTTGGTGCGTATATCAGCTTCAGCTTTGCCTCTAGGGCTCAGGAAGGCTTGAGCCTGAAGCTTCATATCTTCAACTTTGGCGTAGGAAATAGGGAAGATTTTTACCTTTAAGCTTTGCAACAGTTTTTGAAACTGAACTAGTTCTCGAGCTAAGTTTGATTCTTCACGTATTTGCTTCAAGGGAGCTATGCGAACGATCGAACCATTGCGAATGTAGCCGAGCTGATTAGACTGCATCAAGACGACGAGTGCCTGATCCCACGGCACTTCTCGAAGCTTGATGCTTGTGTTGCCTTTGACCTCTTCTGAAAGAATGAGGTTAAGACCTCCTTCTTCGGCGATGAATTGGAAAATCTTACGAATGTCTGTATCTTCAAACTCTACGTTGACGGGTTTACCGTAAAATTCAATGTTGCCGGCCAAAAAATCGTCCAGGGTATATGTCTTAAGTATGCGAGAGTCTGATTCCGCCGAGATTCCTAAGTCATTGCTTTCGCTATCCGCCGGCTCAGAAATTTGAGATTGTGATGCCTGCGTGGCCGCCGAACCTACAAGAACTAGCAGTTTGTTCCCCTCCGGTTGAACGTACATTTGCGCATCTTCTTTGAGCTGAACAACAATTTGAGAACCTTCACCAGAATCCATTGCCTGGATCGCCCCGATTGGCCCTCTAAACTCTTGAGTTAGAAATGGTCTTTTTAACCGCGCCGGTATCGAGATAGAAGGTAGGTCGACAGTAAACTGATTCTTGGCTGCATTTTTGGTAGTCGTGTACTGCAAAGGGGATCTGCCAGTAAGGACTATGGTTCCACCATCTGCAGTTGCTAAGTAATCAAGACCGATGACATCTTCGCCTGTGCCTGAAGTATTTCCTGGCATCGTAGCTGCCCCTGCAAAACTGTCTTCACTGACCCCATCAGCATTCTCTAAGACACCCACAGAAGTGCCTTGCGACTGAGAGGCAGGTGCCTCGTTAGCCTCGCCTACAAAGTCATTTTCTGAAACCTCGTAGTCCCCGTCGAGACCGTCTGTGGCAGACGCCACTTCGCCACTTATTCCGCTCTGATTGGCAAACTCGTCGCCTTCGACTGTAGCGCCTTCTGCCTGTTCAAAAGAAGTCTGACCGTCGGAGTCTAAACCCAAAATCTCTTCTTCAGCCTCTGAATCATCAAATGCAAAATCACTCGGTTGGTCTTCTGACGCACTCTCTACCTGTGTAGCTTCGTCGGAAACTTCGTTTTGCCACTCGGAAGGAGTCGAACAAGCTCCAAAAAAAAGTAAGACAACGACAAATTGGAATAACTGGCGAAGTTTATCCATTGATAAGTCCCTCCGTGGGCTTTCAACAATACCTAAACTAGCAAAACTAGTTCTAATTAGATTTATGGGCCCTTCTTTTCAGGGGGACGATAAATCTTGAGGATTCGAGGTTGGTAAGCCAACTGTCCATCAATTTCGACAGCCTCCATGACCACGACCTCTCCCTCGCGGATTGCAACAACCCGCCCATTGTTCCGCCCCACCATATCGTTCATCCTGAGTGTGTACGACTTGCTTTGTGGATCAACGACTAGGGCCCGCGGACTCTTCACATTCCAGATTATACCAGTTACATGAAGTTGGTCTAAATCAAACCTTTGTAGAGGAAAAACTGGGCCAAAGGCAGATGTACCGGTGGAGCCCGCAATTCCTATGGGGTTATAGACACTGAACGGATCTCTTTTACCTTCTGGGTCATAGTCGAAGTCTTCGATAATTCCTTTTAACAAGTCGACCTTATCAACTGCCATTGTCTCGGGGTTCTCAAGTACGTTCGTCAAAGAAGAATCTTGATTGACTGGAGGTGGTGGCGGCGGACTTACAATCTGAGGCGCGGCCTGAGACATGACACTACCTGCCCTTAACAGAATTACTATTAATAAAAAAAGTCTTATAAAAAACTTCATTTAACTAGGTTGCCTTCTTTTCTACATATCTGTACGCCAGCAAACGCCCCTTAAGGCGGATAGTGTCAGCATCTGACTGCCCAACTGTCGCAATACTAAAATCTCGTATTTTCACAATTCTTTTAATTTTAGAAATGTTGGCCAAGAACAACGTGACCTGCGGAAACGAACCTTCAAGTTCGATGTCCATCTCAAGTGTCTCAAAGAAGGCTCCTGATTCACCCGTTTGCTTGTCCGCACTCTTTTGAAAACTAATCAACCGAATACCACTCGAGCGAACCTCTGTTGTAAGTCTTCTATGTATATCTTCTACTTCGAGGTCCGCCGGTAGGTATTCTAAAGCCGCTCGTAACTGATTCGAAACAAAATTAACTTCTTTTTGAAATTGACCTTCGTCTTTGGCAACTTCTTGTGCTTCTGTAAGTTCCTTTTGTTTCTGATCAATGGTAGTACCCAACGTTTTAATCTGCTTATCTTCTTGAGCCCCATCGTTGTAGAGAGAAAAATAATAAAAAGCGGTTAGGCCCAAGCTAATTATTAAGAAAATTTTGGGAGGGGTATACTTCATCTTTTCAATAAGTTCATTCATGGCATCATCCCCTCTAAAGAACATTGAACTTTGTAGTATTTGAGAGTCCCCTCTGGGCCCTTTCTTTCTTCTGTCTTTAACAATATAACGTCTTTAAAGAAAATGCTGCGATCTATGTTTTGCATAAAGTCTGCGACGGTGATGTCGTCGGTCGCAAAACCTTCAAGATCCACTTTGTCTGAGCTGAACTTAAGCGCCGTTAACCATGCTTGTGTTGGAATGCTATCTTGAATCGCATTGAGAGCTCTTACCGAAGAGAGTCGACTGTCGGATATTTCAGTAATTGTTTTGATCTGATTTTGAAGAGTCTCTTTTTGTTGTTTAAATGTATTGATTGCGTCCAACTTAGGTTTCAAAACTGTAAGTTCGGACTCAATTTTCTTCAGATGCGTGTTCAAAGAGTCAATCTCTCGGCGCTTCCCGAACAGGATAAACTGCTCGTAGAAGATAAACCCCAATATGGGAACCAATAAAGCAAGGGCCTTTGTAACTGTGTCGCCGACTTCGAAAGTTGGAGACGACGTGGAAACACCAGAATCCTCTTCGTCCACACTTTCGCCGCCATCTCGGCCCCCAGCTACTGTGCCCGTCAATAAGTTAATTCTAATCATCGATCGCCTACCTTACGAAGTGCAAGGCCAAGAGCCACCGGTGCGTAGTGTGTGATCTGAGCTATGTACTCAGAGCTAAATACCTTTGACGAGTAGGAAATGTTAACGAACGGATTAAACAGCTCACACGGAATTTGAACCTGACGCGAAAAAGTTTCTACAAGTCCATAGGCGCCCATCCCCCCACCCGATATATAAAACTTCTGGATACTCGCATCAGCAATTGTCGCCTGGAAAAAATCAAACGCTCTTTGGAGTTCGTCTACCATGCTCTCTGTTAAAGTTTGCATGATGGATATGACTTCCTGGGGCACGTCTTTGCCGCTGGATGCCGAAATCTTCATCCCTTCGGCTTCGTCAAGACTTACACCCAGCTGCTTATGAATCTCATTTGTGAAGGCTTGCCCACCGATCAAGACGTCTCTTGAGAAAATAACCTCACCCTTGTGAATGACGACAAAGTTGCAAACGCCTGCCCCAAAATCGAGCAACCCCACCGTGGCTGGAAAGTCCTCACCATAGTTAAACTGAAAGGTGTTTGCCACGGCAAATGCGCTCACATCTACTATCGCACAATTTAGTCCGGCGGATTCGACTGACTCTGCATATCGAAAAACGAAATCTTTTTGGGCAGCTATCAACAAGACCTCCATCGAGTCGAGCCCTTCCGAATTCTTTTTTAAGATATGATAATCGAGATTAATAGAGTTCATCTCAAACGGAATGTATTGCTCAGCCTCCCAGCGGATCTGTTCGCTGAGAACCTTTGGATTCATTCTTGGCATCGAAATTTTTTTAACGATGACAGCCGCGCCCCATACTCCTGTTGCAACATGCTTTCGTTTAGTCTTTACTTCCAAGACCAAAGACTGGATAGCCCTTGATAGTGCAGATGGGTCCATAATTTCACCCGCCGAGATGCTACCAACAGGAGTTGCGACAAATCCAAACCCCGTGAGCACGGCACCTTTACGTGAAACTTCAAGCTCGGCCAACTTAATGGAGCTTGTTCCTATGTCTAATCCTATGACTTTTTTTGTATCAAAAAACATTTGTATGTTACCGAACCTGCCTTCGATTTATTAGACCGAATGGCTATATCATTGTCAAAAAGCAACTGGTTGCCAGCGTTTCTCTGAAATGCTATCGATGCCACCTTAGGGAGCAACAGAAATGGCATCAAAGGCAGTTTTCTTGGATCGCGATGGTACAATCATAGTCGACAAAGTGTATCTCAATGACCCAAATGGAGTTGAATACCTCGACGGCGCCTTAGACGCTCTAAAGAAACTCGCTCAAAACAACTTCAAGCTTTTTGTCGTCACAAATCAGTCAGGAATCGCCCGGGGTATAGTTGACATGGAGAATCTGAAGGAGATTCACAGAAGGATTCACAATCACTTGAAGGTTGCGGGAATTTCCATATCAGCCTACATGTCGGCCCCTTTCTCTGTTGAAAGCGATCATTGGCTACGAAAACCTAATCCGGGCATGATTATTCGCTTGGCCCAAGCTTTTGACATTGATGTTTCGCAGTCGTGGATGATTGGCGATCGAGAAACTGATGTTAAATCTGGCCAAAAGGCAGGCTGTAAAACCGCTCTTATCTCTGAGTCTCAGTCACTAGACTGTGAACCGGACGTCTCGGGCATCAGCTTAGCCTCTCTCGTTGACACAATTTCTCACTTCGATGCATGAAGGTAGCTTCTCTGCACCGCTGCTTATTTTCAATGTAAAGTCGTTTTTCGAGACGTTTCTATTTAGGACTTCTTATCGAGTTCTTAGTCAAAGGATCCGATCAGCACCTGTTAAGAACGTTTTGCTGGGGGGATCGAAATGCGTCGGCTTTCTTTAATCTTATTGATGGCAGCAGTCCTATTAAACACAGACCATCTCTTGGCTTCTGAGACACATGGCCTAATCATGGTATCGAAGGGACAAGTGCAAATTGTTCCATCAAAGGGCGGCGCGCCCCAGAAGGCCAAAGTGGGTACCAAAGTTTACCCCAAAGACACTATTGTCACTGGTGACAAATCTCGTGCAAAAATCATCATGGTTGACAAAAACGTACTGAACGTTTCACCAAACTCCAAGCTAGTTATCGAAAACTACGAATTTGAGCCCAATGACAACAAAAAAAACGTCATGCTTAACGTGCTCTACGGAAAAGTCAGATCAGATGTAAAACAGAAGTACGATGGATCGGGGAACACATTCCGAGTTAAAACCCCTTCTGCGGTTGCTGGAGTTCGCGGAACAGACTTTATGGTGAGTCACCAACAAGGCACCACACAAGTTGTCACCTTCGAAGGGCGAGTGGAAGTGGCTGCTGGGGTTGGACCGAGCGGAGCCTTGTCAAATCCTGTAACAGTAAATCCAGGACAAACCACTACTGCTCAGGTCGGTAGCGCGCCTCAGTCACCTACGCAAATGCCACCAAGCCAGCTTCAGGCGTTCAACAAAGAAACCCAGGCCGAGGAGCCTACAGATTCTTCAAGCGATACTCGATCGCCGGCTGGCAGCGACCAGAAAAAATCTGATACCAACAAAGAAGATGCAAAATCGGAAGATGGCAAGAACTCTGGTGGAGAGAGCGCCGACTCCAACAAAAAGGATGGCAACAACGACGCGAAAAAATCGGAAAATTCAGGCGCAAAGAACGATGCGAAACAGGGCTCCGACTCCGGACAAAACAAAGAAGGATCAAACTCTACCGACAAAAGCGGCTCAAAATCACAAGCCAATTCGAACTCTGACAACAAGTCTGCCAATGGCAAATCACCTGCGGGTGGTCAAAGCTCTGTCGACAAGAAGTCGCCCGGTTCAGCGGGTACTTCAGGTAAAGCTCCTCGCGCGGGTGCCGCGCCAGCCAGTGGTGGAGGCTCGACCGCATCAAGCAATACTGGTGGCGACACAAGTTCACGCGCTCCCGCTTCTGTATCAGGTACCTCTCCTGGACCAACATCTCCGACTAGCCCACCTATGGGCGGCGGCCTTATGAATCTAGGCCCGAGCACTGCTGACTTATCAAACACGGCGCCGCTAGCAGGCAACATACCCTCTATGCCAGGGTTTGGTGCTCTTCAACCCATTATGGCGATTGACCCTGTTTGCACATCATGTATTCCGACAAACACGCTCATGCCGCAAATACCCGATGACTTACTTCGCAATGGCAGCACGAAGCTCAAAATCACAATTCAAAATAGTCCTTAGTCTGTCAGGCATTGGTAAGACTGAACAAACCAACTCTTCTTCTGATACAGGCGCAAGACCTGGTCTTGAAGATTCCTTTCGCTATTTTTTTGCCCAACTTCTGGTAGACTCAGACCTGGGTTAGAAAGACTTTTTCTCTCCCACGTTTTCAAATAATTTGATGTAAGTTTACTGGGGACCTATCACCGTGAGATTGTTTCAACTTGTTTCTCTGGCCACCCTAGCCAGTCTTTTTTCTGTTTCAGGTATTCCCCAAGAACTGAAAACACCCAAAAATGCGACCGGTAAACGCTTGAGCCAAGAGTCAAAAGTAAGCGCTAAGCGAGGCAGAGCTAAGATTTCTCTAGAAGGGCAAATCCAGGTGATTTTTGCCAATAAGCTCTGGAACACTTCCAGCACAGAGATAAACACGGGCACGTTAGTGTTGAGGGATGCAATTACAAAAAGGGTTGTGAAGATTCAACTTCAGGAGTCTGAGCCCGACTCCTCCGAGTTTCACGGAAAATTCACCGTGAACTGGGAAGGCACTACACAAATGGTCCCTGGGTTCTATGGACAAAAGAACGAAGGAGCCGGATACAAAGAAGAAGACATCCCGCAACTTATCAAATCTGGCCAACTTGTGAGGCTTCCCTACGTTCTTGAAAAGGATCCGCGTGGCCCCTATACATTTTACGTTTTTACCGACAGAGAACAGACCATCAAGGCAGCTAAAACTATAGAAGAGAGAGCTAGAGCTGCTAAACCATCCATTATTGCGCCGACTTCCAGCAAAGCTGCATTAGCAGTTTTAGAAGTGAATCAACTCAAGCAGCTTCAAGAACTCAAATTCAAATTGAGTGAAGATGCCATTAAGAGAGAAAAAGAACGACTTTTACGCTACGAGAAGGCTCTGCAGGAAAGATCCAAGAACTCTCAAGAACTTTCTCGATTGCCGGAGGGCCAAAGAAATCTTCGAACCAAGGAAGCAGAAAGATTGGCTCAAGAAGGCATGAGGCAGTTTCAAGCTGGAGATTTTAAGCAGGCAACCCAAAGCTTCAAAAAAAGCCTTGAACTCAATCCCAACGGGCAGGGCATTTACTATAGTTACGGTGTTTCGCTATACCGAGAAGGTGAGTATGACGAGTCAATAGTGGCTCTAAGAATGTCTCAAAATGATTTGGTCGATCGGCAAGTGCTCGAGAAAGACTTTTACTTGGCGCTTAATTACTTTCGGTTAAGAGAGTACGCGTTTGCCCAAAAAGCTTTCGAAGAATTGCGTGGCAAAAAAGATCCTGCGCTTTCGCCATCTTCGGCTTTCTATCTTGGTCTTATAGGCTATGAAACTGCAGAATACGAATCAGCAAAACCTTACTTTCAAGAAGTTCTCGATACCTCAGAAGATTCACAGCTTGACGAACAAGCCGAAAGAATGATTGATCAAATCAATGCAATCCTTCAATTTGCCAAGTTAAAAGAAAAACGATTCGTACTAGATTTAACTCTGGGCATATCCTACGACTCAAACGTGCTTCTCGTTTCTGACTCTAATCCCGATCAGGCGAGCCCGTCTGATTTAGCTGGCACACGTCTGGCTGGTGGGGCTGGCCTATACTGGAGACCCATCTTTGAAAAAGACTATGAATGGGGCCTAAAGGCAAAGCTAGATTACATCTATTCGCTTCAGAGTAGGTTAAGCCAAGCGGATCCGTTCCTGGTAAACGTTAGCTCCCCTTTTTCTTGGCGAGGCAAGTTGTTTCAAAAAGGTTACAAGCTGTCGGTCAAACCTGCGTATGAAAACTTGTACCTCGACGCCGACCAATCAGGGTCACGAGAACATTTGCTTTCTTCTCTCATGGCAGACTGGGGCAACACTTTTGTCATGAGCGAAAGTTGGTTCTCTAGTTACAATTTTAAAATCCGCCAAGATCGCTTTACCACAGATGCAACGAAGGTCCAAAACGCTAACAAGTACACACTTAACCTTAACAATATAGTATTTCTTGGAAGCAAAAAGAATAGAGGTCTTATCTCAGACCTAAACTATATCGAAAATAAAGCTGAAACGACAACTTGGATGTTTCGAAGGTACGATATTGGCTTAAGCTATTTGACTCCTTTGATGGAAAATTATCAGGGGGTAGTTGGGTTCGTCTATTACAATGCTAATTATTACGAAAACACTCAGGGACGAAACGACACTAACTGGACAGCTCTAGCTATTGTCACAAAAAAACTGTCGGAGTGGCTTGAAGGTGGCTTGAGTGCAACATACATTCGTAACCAGTCGACCGTTCCAACCTTCACATACTCAAAATATATCATTGGTATTAACTTCAGCACTTCAACAGCTTTTTAGCGCCTAAGAGCGATTGATTCGATACAATCTAACATTCGTTGCTCTACAGACTTTAGAGTGTTTGCATCAATTTGTGATTCTTGCCACTTCATAACCGGATTAGTTAAAAATGTGGCATAATCGGACTCGCGGGGAAGCACTCCCAGTAAAGCCAAAAGCCTTACCTGAAAGTGAACTTTTAAAAGATTCGGCTGAGTGCAACTTTCGAGTGCGATGAGTGAGTTACCTAGAAGCTGAAAAAGAGCCAATGAGTCTGAATCTTCATCTTCTGTCAACCGGTCGACAGATTTCATAAACGCCAATGCTGTTTCAATTTGATCGAAGTTCTTACGAAGGCCTTCAAAGGCGTTCACTAGTTTAGCCTCGTTGAGCAGATGGATCTGACCTTCTCGAGAACTCTTTTTTATAACTCCATCAACCAAACAGGGTGGCTCTAGAATTCCACCCCCAAATCTCTTCACGCTTCGAGCTGCCCCGCGGGCGATCAGCGTAAGCTTTCCGTAGGATCGACTAAAAACTTTGAGTACAAAATTGGAATCGCCTTGCGAAATGCGCTTCAATACAAAAAATCTGTCGTTAAGAATCAAACGAAAGCCACTCCGTAATAGAGCCGGATTGCACCGATAAAGAGAGTCACAGAAGTGACACCTGAAACAACTGAGAGCAGCGAGATAGTGCCGACACGTGGATTTACCTTTAAAGTTGCCAACAATATAGGAAGAAGATTTCCGATAAGAGCTATGGTGATAGTTTGAACAATTGCAATGCCCGCCAAAATCTGACTAACTTGAAGGTCACCAAACGCAAGCCAACTCGCTCCACCAAGGAGCAGAGCCAAAGTTAGACCGTTTAAGCTACTAATCCCCGTCTCTGTCAGTAAATGCTCAGAAATAACTCGTCGATGAAGCTCACCTTCTCTGATCATACTGAGCGCCACCGCCGCTGACTGAGACGCCGTAAGCTGGGCCAACCCCAAAAGCGCCGGCAGAAAGCCCAGACTCGCAAGCCAAAGTGGGCGATCCATTAAAGAAAGTAACCAATAGGCCACCAAAAAACTCAGCATACCGCCCACAAAAATTAAAGACTGCGATGGCAAACGTGAGGCGAGCTGTCCCCAAAAACTAAAGTCATCTTCAATTGAAGCGACTTGGCCCAACGCTCTTAGATCGTCTTGGGCTTCTTCGCGGATAATATCAATAACGTCATCAACCGTAATAACTCCGGCAAGTTCATTGTTTTCATCAATAACCGGAACCGACAAAAAATCGTACTTTTCAACGATTTGAGCGACTTCCTTAGCTGGCGTATCGACTCTCACTCTAATTACATCCGGTGACATGACTTCGGTAAGCTTTCGATTAGGCCTACTTAAGAGCAATTCTTTAAGGCTTAATACACCAACTAAGTTAGAATTCTTGTTAATTAAGTATATGTAGTGGGCGACTAACGAATCGGACTCATGATTCTGAATGCTTTGAATAGCGTCAGACACACTTAAGTCATCTCTCAGCGCAAGTACTTCGGTATTCATAATACCTCCCGCGCTGTCTTGAGAATAACGTAGAAGGTCTGCCACTTCTTCTTGATCTTCTTTGACCAAGCTCTTTAAAATCGACTGCGAAAGTTCTTCGGGTAAACTTCCGATGAGGTCTGCAACGTCGTCTGTATCCATACCAGCAACAAGGGTTTGAATTTCTTCTTTAGGAAGAGTTCGCAGCACCTCCTCTTGGAGGTCTTCAGGTAGATAACTCAAAACTTCGGATCGCCGCTCCGCTGGTCCGACAAGCTTAAACGTCTGCTGACGTTCTTCAGAATCTAAAGATTCCAAAAGGCTTGCTACGTCAGCTGTATGAGCCCTGCAGACGATCTTTTCGATATTTTTAAAGGCGCCACGTCTCATTAGCTTTCTTACGCTTGAGATTAGTACCCGTGTGCGACTATCCAACGTCTAATGCCTCTTTGGGTGAAGGAGCCTTCATTCTGAAGTAAGGAATTGCGCCGAGAGCTCCAAGAATAAATGTAATCATCTGAAAGCCAGTCACAAGATCTGCACCTATCGAAGATTGAGTGCCAAGACTCCAGTTCGTTAGAACCAAAAAAGCAGCCTGTCCAACTCCAATCCCAGCAGGAGAAATGGGAAGCGCGGTAGCAATCATACCTAGGGGCACAATAAACAATAGCTTTGAAACGTCCAACTGGGTGCCGCCATCAATAAATCGGCTCGCCCACCAAAACATCGCCATGCTAAAAAAGAGTGACCCCGAGCTCAGCAAAAGCCCTGCCACCAACGTGCGAATGTGATTTCGGAAAGCATGAAATGCATCATATATCTTTCTCATCTGCTTACCCAGTGGCAAACCTTCTAAAGCCGGTCCCACTAATCGGTTCACTCGCCTTGAAAAGGAGAGTGCCATAACAATGGAAAAACCAACAAACACGAGCAACACAGAAAAAAACAGAGTTTTCAATTCCGTCGTTTGAAAGACGAACTCTCTATTTATAAGTAGGGCAATAAGTCCGATTAGCACCATGTTGTAGAGCCCAAGAATTCTATCTAAAATAATTGAAATCGCCCCACTGGCTCTTTTTTGAGGAAACTCCCGGATAAGGTAGTATCCCTTCATGACATCTCCGCCGACACCACCTGGCATAAAAAAATTGAAAAATGAGCCAATGAAGGTGAGCTTTATAGCGTAGAGATAGGATATGTTGATTGACTGGGCTCTTAGAAGTAATAGCCATCGATAACTATTGATACAAAAGCTCGTGCAAACGAGAGCCAGAGCAACGACCAGTGTAGTTGGGCTCAGAAGCGCACCCACATGCGAAAAGTTAAGATGGCCTTGGCTTACCATCCACGAAATCAGGCCGCCAGCAAAAGCTATCTTGAGAAGGCTTTTCACAAGAGTTGATGTGCTCGCCATACGGCGAGGTGGGGGCGTTTGACTTGAATCGATCATCTGATAAGTTGTACGCCCGAGTTAGGGTATTTGCCAAGGGAGCACTATGAAAATCTCAGTCGTAGGAACGGGATATGTTGGTCTGGTTGCAGGGGTCTGCTTCGCCGATTCAGGGCACCAAATTATCTGTGTCGATAAAGACCCAGACAAAATAAAAATTTTGCAAGATGGCATTAGCCCAATCTACGAGCCCGGACTAGAAGACATTATGTGGCCTGCTATCAAGGCAGAGCGCATCGCTTTTACAACAGATTTAGCATCTGCCGTACAGTCCACTCAAGTTATTTTCATCGCCGTCGGCACGCCAGAACTACCAGATGGAAGTGCGGACATGGCACCAACCATGAGTGTCGTAGACGCAATTGCTAAATGTGCGGATGCCCCCAAGTTCGTTGTTCTAAAAAGTACCGTTCCGGTAGGCACAGCTAAAAAAGTGAGTGAGAGATTCAAAAGCTTGTGCAATCACAAAATCGAGGTCATCAGCAACCCAGAGTTTCTTAAAGAGGGTGCGGCTATCGATGATTTTCTCAAACCTGACCGCATTGTCATCGGCTGTTCAAGCCCGAAGGCTGAGTCCGTCATGCGCGAAATCTATGAACCATTTGTCAAGAATGGCCATCCCATTGTTTTTATGGATAACCCCAGTGCAGAACTCACTAAGTACGCAGCAAATGCATTTTTGTCTGTAAAAATCAGTTTCATAAACGAACTTGCGAGACTTGCAGATAAGGTGGGAGCAGACATTGTAAAGGTTAAAGAAGGTTTTACCTCTGATAGCCGAATCAATCCGGCATTCTTTTACCCAGGTATTGGCTTCGGCGGATCTTGCTTTCCTAAAGACGTAAAGGCCTTGATGAGCACCGGAGAAGCAGCCGGTGTTTCAATGAAAATCACGGCAGCCGCCGATGAGGTGAACGACTCGCAGAAGCTTTATTTGTCAGAAGTCATCCGTAAACACTACGGCAATTTAACCGGACTTCGCATTGCTGTTTGGGGGCTCAGCTTTAAACCTCGCACCGACGACGTTCGCGAGGCACCAGCCCTTCATATGATTCAGGCGTTAACACAATCTGGCGCTCACATAGTGGCGTTTGACCCTATCGCTTCCGAAAACGCCCTAAAGAGTTCTGCCGTAAAGTTCGAAGTTGCACCGACGGCAATGAGCGCACTTAAAAATGCCGACGGACTACTATTAGCCACTGAATGGAATGAGTTTCGCTCGCCAAACTTTGACGAAATGGCAAGCAGCATGAAACAAAAAGTTATATTTGACGGAAGAAATATTTTTGACCCGGTTCGCATGAAGGAGCTCGGCTTCAAATATTACTGCATTGGTCGTCAGGCCATCTGCTAGTTGGCCACATTGATAGTTTTTAGGGTCGCAGCCGCCAAGGGCGGCCCAGTAATTCTTTACAGAAACTTTCCCTGTATGCTGCGCTAATATGGTTTATAGTGCGTGTTGGTTGGTTGAATTTGATTTCGAAAGGGCGAGTTGAGATGAAAAAGAGCGCGCTTGTTGCTGGTGGTGCAGGTTTTATTGGCAGCCATCTTGTCGACCACCTTACTAAAAGGGATTATACCGTAACGGTTATCGACAATTTGGTGACCGGTCAGAGAAAAAATATTCATCACCTTCTGTCAAATGGTGTTCGACTGCTTGAAGCTGATATCAACGAGCCGCTGAATCTTTCTGAGAAGTTCGATGAGATTTACAACCTTGCTTCACCCGCTTCGCCAGTAGACTTTGATACCATGCCGATGTTCATTCTAAAGACAGGAGTTGATGGTCACCGCAACCTCCTCGATAAAGCTAAGGCAGATGGCTCTCGCATCCTTTTTGCTAGCACCAGTGAAGTCTACGGCGATCCGCTAAAACATCCACAAGATGAAAGTTATTTTGGCAATGTTAACTGCCGCGGGCCACGCGCCTGCTACGACGAGGCCAAGCGAGTCGGTGAAACTCTCACAATGATCTATCAAAAGCACCACCAGGTAGACACACGAACCGTTCGTATTTTTAATACCTACGGCCCTCGGATGCGATTAGATGATGGCCGCATCGTCCCGAATTTTTTTAAGCAAGCGCTCGCGGGCGAGCCACTCACAATCCATGGGGACGGCGAACAAACAAGAAGTTTTTGTTATGTCTCAGATTTGGTTGAAGGAATTTTTTTGACTATGCAGAGCGACTGCACTGAACCCATCAACTTAGGAAGCGTTTTTGAGTTTAAGGTAAAAGATTTTGCAAGTCAGGTCTTGAAACTTACAAGGTCAAGGAGCTCGCTCGAATTTCTACCAGCTAGACAGGACGATCCACTTCAGCGCCGACCTGACATATCCCGCGCGGAAACGTTGTTGGGTTGGTCACCAAAGGTAGCACTTGAGGATGGTCTTCTTAAAACACTAGAGTATTTCTCGAATTAGCTTCATCTGCTTGCACATTTGTCACATATGGCCCCTGTTGCCCACGAGAAGAAACAAACCTTCTTTTGCGATGAAAGATAACGCAGGAAGTCCCACAAGTGACTCCGTACGATAACGCAGGAAGTCCCACAAGTGACTCCGTACCTTAGTAAGCGTTGGGAGAGATAAAGCCGCGAAAGATGGTTAGAAATAATATCTTCAAATCAAAAACCAGTGACCAGTGAGTGATGTAGTAAATATCGTGCTGAATGCGACCCTCAAGGCTCGTGTTACCTCGAAAGCCATTGATCTGGGCCCAGCCCGTAACACCCGCCTTCACTTTGTGCCTTAACATATAGCCCGGAATTTGAGAGCGAAACTGGTCAACAAAAACAGGCCGTTCGGGCCGAGGTCCTACTAAACTCATATTACCAACAAATACATTAAAGAACTGCGGAAGTTCATCGAGTGAGGTTTTGCGAAGCCAGCGTCCGAGTGTAGTTGTCCGCCCGTCATTTGAAGAGGCCCAGACTGCACCCGTCTTCTGCTCAGCATCCGTCACCATGCTTCGAAACTTAAGCATTTGAAACTTTACACCGTCGAGCCCCATCCTTTCTTGCTTATAAAAAATAGGCCCTCTAGATGTGAGTTTAATCAGTAGAGGTATCAAGAGTAGCAACGGAGAAAATAAAAGTATCAGAGCAACAGATCCGCAAATATCAAAAAGTCTTTTGGCGACCGCGTTCCAGCCCACAAGCGGTGAGTTGTTGAGTGTGACGACCGGAAGACCGTCTATATCTTCGAGCTCAAATCCTAACACAGAATATTTAAGAATGTCGGGCACTATTCTAACGTACACATGGTGAAGGGCGGCAAGCTCTAGTATCGCCTCAAGATGATTCATATCTTGATTACGTAAACAGACGACAAGTTGATCAACGCTGCCCTTTTCTAGAAGTTTTTGTAGATCTTCAAGGCTTCCTGATGCGTCCAGCGATTGCGATTCAGTGCCAAGACGAAGCCATCCAAAAAACTGAATCCCTAGCTCGGGGCGAGCCTGTATTCTTGCGGTAAAATTGTCGACAAGCTGACCGTCTCCGATGAGAAGGACCCACCGTTGGTTCTTCCCTTTTTTTCGCAGACCTCGAAGAATCAGGCGTACACAAACTCGAGCTCCCACGAGACCGGTTGATGCTAAAACAAGAAATAAAACCATCACTGCTCGAGACATTTCTTCGCGAGCAAAGAAATGAGTAAGAGTTGTCATAAGAACGAAAGTTAACCCAATTCCCTTTATGACAGAGAAAAACTCTCCAAACGGATTGCTCAATCGCCAGCTTTTGTAGGCTCCCATGATTTGAAGCCCTAAATAGGTCAAAAAGAGAAGAACAAGATTCATGAACGCATATTTCGAGTAATCTTGAATTCCTGCAGGATTGAGGATTTCAATGCCGCTAGCGGAAGCTCTTAAAAAAACTGAGACCCACCAGGCCAAAGAGACAATGAGAGCGTCGGAGATTTGAAATAACAGGCGAAAGAAGCGATGATGGGTTCGAAGCATAAAGCGATAAAATCACAGTCTTGTGGGAAAGGAAAGACCTTGGACGCGACGCCAGCTCATGGGGCCAAAGAAGCCGAGGCAGTGGCCGACGACGCCATTCAAGACGAGGCCGCAAGTGACGAATCCTTCGCTGATAAGGCAACTGATCGCGTGGCACCATTCGACCCTCAACTCAAAGTTGCCTTAGTTCACGATTGGATCAATGGCTTTCGCGGCGGTGAGAAAGTTCTGTTAGAGCTTACCCGATTGTTTCCGGCGGCTCCGATCTATTGCTTGTTTTACAAAAAGGGCTCTTGCCACCCAGAGATTGAGTCTCACGAAATCAGACCTAGCTTTCTTAACCGTTTGCCGGGAGCAGACAAATACTACCGCCATTTCTTACCGCTCTTTCCGCTAGCCGCTGAAACGCTGATTGATGAAAAGTATGATCTCATCGTCTCGACATCTCACGCCGTGGCTAAATCAATTGCCACCAAGGGGGCAATCCACTGGAGCTACGTCCACTCGCCGATGCGCTATGTTTGGGATCGGTTTGATGACTACTTTGGTAAGTATCCGCTTGCGCTAAGAGAGGCGATTGTGCGGCCTATAGCTTCGGTCCTTCAGTGTTACGATGTCAAAACTGCGGGTAGAGCTGCCCACTATGTTGCTAACTCGCAGTTTATCGCACAGCGAATTCGAGTTTTTTACAATAAAACCGCCGAGGTTATTCATCCTCCGGTTGATACTATGCCTTGGCTTGAAGTCACGAGGGCACCGAAAGATCACTACTTGTTTTTTTCGGCACTAGTTCCTTATAAACAGGCGGAGATGGCAGCTCAAGCCTGCATTCAACTGAAAAAGAAATTGGTTATGATGGGGCGAGGTCCGCAAGAGAGTGAACTCAAAGAAAAGTTTGGTAAATCTGAATACATCAAATTTTTGATTTCGCCTACCGACGAGCAAATTGTCGAACAGTTTTCAACGGCACGCGCACTGTTGTTACCTGGTATAGAAGACTTTGGCATTGTGATGGCCGAGGCTATTATCGCTGGACTTCCCGTGATTGCTCCTAAAATGGGGGGTGCTTTAGACATTGTTGAAAATGGAGTGACGGGGCTACTCTTTGACTGCATGACCTCAGGCGGAGAAGCCGCTCGGCAAAGTGAGCTTTCGAATATAAAAGATTTCATTGGTCTTCATCTAACACTCGCAAAGCTGACAGAAGCTATCGAAGATTTTGAAAAGGCTCCCCTTCACATTGATAACGATACTCGTACGAAGATCGCAGAAAAGTTTGCTCCCAAGGCTTTCACGCAGAAAGTTCTGAGGTCTATTAAGAAGACTTTAAGCTAGAGACCGAACCGTGTCTGACCAAGCCTTCAATTGCTATGAGAAATCACCCATCGAGTGATTCAAGAGCACTCTATTTTAGAGTCTCCGACACGGAAACTAAGCATCGCCATTTCTTGTCAGGACGTATGCCTTCAGAAGTGCAACTAATATGAGATCCAGCATTGGAAGAGCTTGAAAAAGGATCGCCAATTTGCTTATGGTCCCACTCCTCAACGGCATTAGGATCTTCTGAGCTCATCAACTTTTCAATTTTCGCCATAGCTAATTTTAAAGGTCTTTCAGAAATCTTCTTCTCAATTTTTACAGTACCGCTACCGACACCGACCGAATTTACAACGGGCACAAATAGAGTGCACCCTTCGCCATGCCCATTTGGGTGAAATGGCGGACACTTTAATGTAAAGGGTGATCTTTTGCCATTTCCATCAAAGATCGGGTAGATTGCCATCATAGCCATTTCATCACTTGGTCTTTCTTTTGCCTCAACAATGTTTTTAGCTATATCCTTTAGGACTGGCGCAGACACTTCGTGTTGAACCGATACCAGAACTTTTGCATGAACTGTAGAAACAAAAAAGAACGTGATAAGAAAAATTACTTTCATAAGTACCTCTCGAGTATAGGTTAGATATTACACGATCTTGAAAAAGTCCAGTCATCTCAGAGACGTGACTAAAACCAAATCGCCGATCACGATTAGATTCGGATAGTTCGATTAGGTGACCGCTGCCAGCTCATGTAGAAGCACATGTTCAAAGGGGGCGAAATTGGTTTGTAACCGAGGGATTACAGTTATGCTTAGCTTTTTGCTAAACGGATATCAGCCAAATCTTCAAAGCCCGTTTCTCAAACTGCCGTAGATTTGAATTCTACGTCAAAAGTGAAAGTACAATTTACAAAGACGCGTTCAAAAAATCAGCGATATATTTCAGCAAGTCTCAAAGCTCATATTTGGAAGCGCGACAAGGGATGCTGTCAGAAGTGTGGAACAAATAGAAATCTTAACTTTGACCACATAAGACCCATCGCCTACGGGGGAGTGTCAGAATCTCATAATCTCAGACTTCTATGCTTTTCGTGCAATGGACGCCAGTGGGTAAGAAACTCCTCTAGTCGCTTGAAAGATATCTCTAGGTAAAAAAAGAGCTAAAGCGTTCAAAAGGGTGCAGATGCAAGAGCGCAGATATAAAATTTCCCAGAGGCGTAGTACCTCTACGTCGAAGAGAAATTTTATAGCGAGCACGAAGCAAATGTGCCCTTTTTCATCGACTCAAGTGTGCTAAAAACCCAGATTGCGAGTGGGACGGTAAGCGCAGTCTGAGGAGGAGCGAGGCGTGGCCCGCTGAGAGCTAAAGCGTTCAAAAGGGTGCAGATGCAAGAGCGCAGATGTAAAATTTCTCGGAGGCGTAGTTCCACTACGTCGAAGAGAAATTTTATAGCGAGCACGAAGCAAATGTGCCCTTTTCAACGCTTTAGTAACGGGTGTAGCGGGACTTAGTACTATCCAACGCCGCCGTATCCAGCTTCAACATCAATTCTTGCCTTGTCCAACTTTTTGAAATGGTTTTCTTATCAAAGTTGAGCGACTGAGGCTTGCAGGCTTCTACACAAATTCCGCATTGAACACATGTTGAATAGTCTACTTCAAAAATCTCGATCAACTTCTCTACTCGTTGACCAAACTTATTGAACTTCTGCGCTTCGGTGCGCACAAATGGTACAGACTGAATTCGGATGGATCCCACGGGGCAAACGCGTTCGCACTCATGGCAACCAGTGCATAAGAGAAAATCATTCTTCAAACTTTGGCAAGAAGCTGGATGCACAGACTTTTCTATGAAAGGATGCTCGACGGTAACAGCTTTGGTAGCTACTCCCCGGCGAAACCTCGCTATGAGCATTTTTATCCACGATAACACTTTTGGCTTCTCAATTAAGCAAGAATCTGCACTCGTTTGCAAAGAATGGATATCTGAATCTCTGGCGTTTTCAATTTCTTTCATTTGCATCACCACGAAGCCTCTAACTCTGATAACTCTGATAACTCTGATAACTCTAATACACTTTATCTCTGATTTCCCACAGACTGATACTCTTTTGAAAGAGTATCACCAATGTCTTGGTTTTTGGAATTTACAAGTTCAGCTTCTTGTAAAGAAAAACCTAAAGTTACTAGGGCCAAAGAGAGATCATTAACGATGATCCCTTTCACCAGCTCTTCTAGTTGATTTCGCATTCGAGTCGAGGGGCTAGAAATTCTTACGACGTCGGCACTCACCTCTATTTCGATCCAGCCACTTGAACCAAAAGCTCCGCCCCGCACTGTGCTTTTGGGCCAGTCAACGGAGTGAAGTTCTGCGGACTCTACTCGACTTTCTAGCGTGAGCGCCTTATGCAGAGCCAACAGCTCTTTAAAAGATGATCTTATCATGGCGATGACGGAATGAATTCTATGCAGGGCATCGCTTGTCTGGCCAAACTGACAGACGAAAGGCCCCATGACAAAAATTTGATTGCATGTCTCGCAGCTAATTCTTAACAGGCCTGACAGCCTTTCCCAAAGAATCACATCTTTCTCGATGTCGGTGAGCAACTGCTCGGCACGTGGAAAAAACTCAGAGAAAAAAGCACCAAGCTTCACAAGCTCGCCTAGCGAAAACTCTCGCCGAATTCCGCCGACTTTGAGAAATTGGGGGAGTACCCTATGACCGGTGGTCACCTCTAACCAATCACGGAGGCTCTCCGCCAGTAGAACTGAAGATTCATACATCGCTTTATCGCCTAAACACCCGAAGGTGTTTGTTAAAAGCTGAAACCCCCACTGCATCCTTTGAAACGTCAGTAAAAATTCTCGAATCATTTGTACTTTTTTAGAGACATGGATCGAATGGGCGTTTTCGATGGCTCGACAAAATGCAGTTTCACAGGCAAGTGCTTCTAATTCAGAGAAACGATCCGTCCATTTAACTGCATCTTGAATCTCTAGTGAACGTAAAATTTGAAACAGCGGGCGATCTTCATATCCCCAACAAAATTCAATACCTGTGAGCCATCTGGATTCGACAGTGATCTTGGCATCTCGAATAAAGGGTGTGGTCACAGAACTAAGGTAATTCACCGACCGACTCTTTTAATGCTTGTTGTAGGATCTTTCGCTGGTTCACTTTTGGACGAACCTTTTCAGAAAGAGCATAGATAGCTTCTAATATAACTTCTGGGCGCGGAGGACAACCCGGTACAAACGCATCTACAGAAATCTTTTCATCTAATCGCTGCGCCGTATTTGTTTTAAGCGCGTAGGGCGAGCCAGAAATGGCGCAAGCCCCAACCGCTATGACCCACTTTTCCCCTGCCAAAAGACAGTAAGCGCGCTCCGCTTCTTTAAGAGCGCTTTCAGATAGATAACCTGCACAGATCATAAGATTGGCAAGCGCTGGGTCGCTAACAGGAGCTAAGACTCCCAACCTTTCCCAATCGTAAGTCGCCGTAGCCAATAATTCGACTTCATTTCTACAACATCCGCCCACTATGAGATAGGGCCGATAGGTGCCAACTTTTAAACTCTTTCGCATTTGCGATCTTAGGTCGCTTTGCAAATTTAGATTCCTTCTGAGTGGCGCTCTTTATCGTCGAGTACGGTTTGAATTCCACCCTTTAGCTGTGGGCGATAGGCAAGATAGTCAATTCCGTGAACAAAACCTGATCCATTGATACCGGCACTTTGCCACTCTGGGCCCATCCGAACAGCATCAACCGGGCAAGCCTCTTCACAATAACCACAAAAAACACAGCGAAGAACATCTATCTCATAGCTAATCGGGTATTTTTCTACAGATGGATCAGGATGTTGAGAAGCTACGATCGTGATACAGTCTGCTGGACAGTTGGTTGCACAAAGCATGCAAGCCGTACATCTGAGACTTCCGTCCTTTTTCACAGTAAGTACATGGTTGCCTTTGAACCGAGGACCATACTCGTACTTCTCTTCAGGGTAATTGAGTGTTTGCATTTTCTTAGGGTTCGCAAGATTTTTTAGGAGATGACCTAAAGTTATTCCCAACCCTTTAAATATTCCTGGCAAATACCACTTCGAAGCAGCGCCAGGTCTTTTTACAACGCTCATACAATGCTCCCAGCCATGTTGTAGGCCTCGCCTTTAGAGATCACCTTTGTATCAATAGATAGCTCTTTACCAGATAAAAGCGCCGACGCCTCGTTCAAAGTTAAGGCTGACGAGACGATAGTCACACCTTTTTTAATGTTCTGGGAAACACCCGCGTGATTTACAAAGGTTCCCGATTTTTCTACGTAGGATTTCATCGGTATACTGATAGTCATTTTTTCTAGGCTTGGATGCTTAGAGCTTCCCATCCAAACTGAGAGGGACACTTTTGCGAATAGCTCGAGCTTTTCCCCCAAGTCCGGATACACCTCTAAGTTTTCAGGACCCGCAACAACGATAGCCTTGATGCTTCCGTTCTCTATATTTTCAACAAGATCTTTCCACGTTTTGTTCAAACCCTTTTGCTCTAGCGCCCGAAGAAGTCCAACTGTGTTGGGGTTTCTATCTCCTCTTAAAAGGATTCCGTCAAAGCTATCGAAAGTCTCTTGATTGTTGATCCAGTGGTAAACGTGGCTCTTCGAAAAAGTTGTTGTGAAATCACTTAGGCAAGCGTCGTACTCTTCAGAAAAATACTGCCCGGTCAGAACGAGAGCCACGGAGTCAGCGCCATGTTGCTTTTTAATATCACCGAGCTGCTGTGCGGCTATTTTTGCCATCTGACCTGCGGATGTCACCTTCACACCGCCCTCTCGCAAACTTGCTTGAGTTAGTCGGCTTTCTAAATTGATAAATTTGTAAATGTCTCGGCCTTTGTCACACATCCAGTAGCCGTTAACACTTTCATTGTAAACAGGCTTCACTCTGTAGAGACCATTTTCATTGTAATAAACTCTGGTGTTGCAACCTGTGGAACAACCCGAACAAACAGATTCAAAATCCTTTAAAAACCAAACCCGCTGACGAAAACGGAAATCCTTGGAGGTCAAAGCACCCACTGGGCAAATATCAACCGTATTCAATGAGTAATTGTTATTGAGCGGCGCATCTGCGTGAGTTGCTATTTCACTATGGTCCCCGCGGTTAAAAATCCCTAGCTCATGGGTTTTTGTAACTTCATCGGTAAAACGAACACATCTCGAACAGAGAATGCATCTTTCCGTATCAAGCACGACTCGCTCGCCAAGATCGACAACCTTTCTCTTCTTAACTTTCTTTTCGCCCATTCCCGGATCATACTGCCCGTGTTTCATGTAGTACTCTTGAAGTCCGCACTCTCCCGCTTGATCGCAAATTGGGCAGTCCAAGGGATGATTAATTAGGTGAAACTCTAGCACCCACTGAACAGACTCTTCCACCTTCTTAGAAGTATTGTTGACCACCATTCCATCGGTAATTGGGGTATTACAAGCCAGCTGGAGCCTTGGGTTCCCTTCGATTTCTACAAAACACATACGGCAAACACCCGCAACACTTAGGCCTGGGTGCCAGCAATAGTGAGCGATATTTTCTTCAACCTGCTGATAGGCCTGAATTATGGTCGTGCCTGGCTTTACTTCTAGTTGCTTGCCATTAATGGTGCATTTGAGCATAAATCTTTCCTCTTACTTTTGAGCGCCCCTCGCGAATAAAATACTCAAATTCATCGCGGAACTTTTGAACAAAGCTAATAGTAGGCAGCGCTGCGGCGTCTGAGAGAGCGCAAATAGTTCTGCCCTTCATGTTCTCTGCCACTCTTTCTAAAAGATCGAGATCTTGAAGTTTGGCCGTTCCATAGATAATGCCTTTAGAGATTTTTTCTAGCCACCCTGTGCCTTCTCTACAAGGTGTGCACTGGCCACACGATTCGTGGTGATAAAAATGCAAAATGACATGCAGTAGATCCACCATGCATTTTGAATCATCAATTACAATGACAGCGCCAGAGCCAAGCATCGACTTCAGCTCTGCAAGGTTTTCGT
The DNA here is from genome assembly GCA_002778785.1 of Bdellovibrionales bacterium CG10_big_fil_rev_8_21_14_0_10_45_34. Taxonomy (GTDB): domain Bacteria; phylum Bdellovibrionota; class Bdellovibrionia; order Bdellovibrionales; family 1-14-0-10-45-34; genus 1-14-0-10-45-34. The sequence continues at coordinate 31,001 of PEZS01000008.1, forward strand.
AGTCCATAGTTGCACGTTCGCATTCGGCAGCTGTGAGAACTGGAGCCGAAGATCCACCGGGAATTACCGCCTTAAGGCGTCGCCCGGGTCTTAAACCGCCACATTCTTTATTAATCAGATCCATTAAAGGGTAGCCGAGCGGAACCTCATAAGTACCTGGCTTCACAACGTCCCCAGATACCGAGAACAGCTTTGTACCTGCTGATTTTTCTGTGCCGTACTTTCTGTATCCCGCAGCACCATCTCGAAGAATGGGAATAACAGCAGCAAGAGTCTCGACATTATTCACGATCGTAGGTTTTCTTAAATAACCTTGGATTGCCGGAAATGGAGGCTTCAGTTTGGGTTGCCCCTTTAAACCCTCAAGCGAAGAAATCATTCCTGTTTCTTCGCCGCAGATGTAGGCGCCTGCCCCTCGGTAGATATCTAAATCATGGTCAAAGCCGGAGCCCAGAATATTCTTTCCTAAGTAGCCGGCCTCATAAGCTTCGCGAATGGCCTTTTCGAGAGTGTCATAGGACTGGTTATATTCTCCGCGCACATAAATGTAGGACTTGGCGCTTTGAACTGCAAAAGCTGAGATAATCATACCTTCGATGAGTTGATGAGGAGCTCTTTCCATCATCAATCTGTCTTTAAATGTGCCCGGTTCTCCCTCGTCAGCATTGCAAAGAAGGTATCTGGGTTCACCATTGTTTGGCAGAAACCCCCACTTTACTCCAGTCGGAAAACCAGCACCTCCACGGCCACGAAGCCCAGATGCCTTAACTTCATCAATGATTTCTTGCGGCCTCATCTTGAGTGCTTTTTTAAGCATCTGATAGCCATCGAGCTCTAGATAGCCTTTGAGTGTTTTGTACTGCGGTTTATCGTAGTGTTGGGTGAGTAATTTTGCTTCCATTATTTAAGCTCTTTCAATAACTGATCAACAACATCAGTGCTGAGATTTTCATAATAACGATCGCCAATTTGAGCCACAGGGGCTGTGTCACAAGAACCCAAACACTCAACCCGAGTAACTGTGAAATGGCCGTCGGCAGTGACATCGCCTTCTTTGACTTGAAGTTTTGAACAGATATAATCGGTCAATTCCCTAGCTTCCTTCATTGCGCAAGAGACGTTGCAACAAACCTGTATGTGGTGTTTCCCCACTGGCCTCTGGTTGAACATGGTATAAAACTTCAGTACTTCGTCTATTCTTGATGCAGGAATATCCATGATGTCGCTTAAGTGCTCAACAACCTGCGGGCTAACCCATCCCTTGTTTTCTTTTTGAGCAATGTAGAGCGCCGGAATTATTGCAGAGTATTTCGACTCGTACCTTTCGAGCTCCGACTTAACCTTCGCGAGGCCGTCTGCAGACAATTTAAAAATCGTGAACTTTTGTGTCGTTTCTAAATTTTCCATTTATCGATCCAACTCTCCTGCTATGAGATTAAGACTTCCCAAAACAGAAATGACATCTGCCACAGGACCACCTGTTACTAGTTTTGAAAAGCTCTGATAAATTGCAAAACAAGGCGGCCGCACTTTCAAACGATAAGGGCTTGGCCCCCCGTCGCTCACTAAGTAAAAGCCAAGCTCCCCGTTGGCCGCTTCAGTTGCTTCGTAAACCTCACCTTTTGGAGGCTTAAGCCCTTTGATTACTAGCATGAAGTGATTCATCAACCCTTCGATGTTTCCGTAAACTTCTCGCTTTTCAGGAAGCACAATATCTTTGTCGCGAATTGTGTAGTCCCCACCCGGCAAATTCTTACAAACTTGCTCGACGATTTTCAGAGATTGTTTCATCTCCTCAAGCCGCACGAGATAACGATCGTAAACATCACCAGATGTACCAATTGGCACTTCAAAATCCAAAGTTTCGTATCCGTAGTAGGGCGAAGCTTTTCGTAGATCTAAGTTAACGCCGGCTGCCCTCAAACAAGGGCCGGTGTAACCGTACTGAATAGCTTCTTCTGCAGAAATGCCGCCTACACCTTGAGTTCTTTGAATCCAAATCTTATTGCCTGTAAGCAGACGATCAATTTCGTCAATGTCTTGGCGAATAGTCTTCACCGTCTCTAAAACGTCGTTAATCCAACCATCCGGTGGATTATTCGCCATACCACCAACTCTTGTTAGAGAAACAGTTAGACGTGCTCCGCAAAGTTTTTCAAAAAGAGTGTAAACTCTTTCTCGGCATCCGAAGAGATAGAAGAAACCTGTTAATGCACCCAAATCCACAGCATTTGCACCAATACAAACGATATGGTCTATCACTCGGGAAAGCTCACACAAGATAATCCTCAGCGCCTGCGCTTTTGCGGGGATCTCAACACCAAGAATCTTTTCGACAGTTTTACAGTACCCCACGTTATTAATGGGCGCCGAACAATAGTTGAGACGGTCGGTATAAGGAATAACCTGATTGTAAAAATGAGTCTCAGCCATCTTCTCAAAACAACGGTGAAGAAATCCGATTTCCACATTGGCCCTATGGATAGTTTCCCCGTCGAGTTCAGCCATCACTCGAAGTGTTCCATGCGTGGCTGGATGGCTTGGGCCGATATTGAGCGGCACCAAATTTTTGTTGGGATCTGGTACATAATTCGGATCGTTTTCGAAATGAATGGGCAATACTTCGCTAAGATGCTGCTGTTGATTGGCATCATAGTCTTTTCTTAGGGGGTGCCCTTTAAACTCGTGATGAGTGAGGATTCTTGTTAAATTGGGATGCCCTTCAAAGCGAACCCCCATCATATCGTAGGCTTCACGCTCAAACCAGTTCGCTCCCTTCCAAATAGGAGTAGCGGAAGGAACCGACTCACCTTCGCCGACCTGGGTTTTTATTCTCAGTCGGGTAGCATCTTTTGACGAGAATAGGTGATAGACCACCTCAAACCTCTTCTCGCGCCCTGGGTAATCAACAGCGCAAACGTCCATCAAGAAATCAAATTTCTTAGATGTTTTAAGGTGAGTCAGTATGGCTGGAACCTGTGATTTTTCACACTCTAATACTGCATCCCCAAACGCCTGATAAAAATTTAGCTTTGGGCCAGAGATACCTTGAGCACCCAAATCCGCGACGACATTTTCTGTAACGCTCATTCTTAATCCTCAATTTTCGAAAATTTATCCCTTGTGGCTGAAAGTCTTCCAAAAATAAACCATGCTACGCAATCTCACCCAGTGATTTATCGTAAGCCTTTCTCCAAGGTCTAGGATGGTTATTCTCTATCATTTTTTGAAGCAGCATCACTCCATCTAAAACTGCCTCGGGTGCGGGCGGACATCCTGGAACATAAACATCTACAGGAATGACTTTGTCGGCCCCTTGAAGTACGTGGTAAGCGCGGTAAAAACCACCAGAGCTCGCGCATGCACCCATTGAGAGTACATATTTTGGCTCAAGCATTTGAACATAGATTCTCTTTAATATGGGAGCCATTTTTTCTGTGATAGTGCCAGCCACAACCAAAAGGTCTGACTGACGAGGGGAGAATCTGACCACTTCGGCTCCGAAACGCGCCAGGTCATAACGCGGTCCCATCACCGACATAAGCTCAATACCGCAACAGGCCGTACCGAAGGGCATTGGCCAAAGAGAGTTCTTTCTTCCCCAGGCAATAAACTCATCCACTCGCGAGGTCAGCATATTAGATGCTAAAAGATCCTCAGACTCGGCGGCAGCAAACTCGCTACCAGAAAGGGTTTTATTCATTATCAGGCCTCACTCGTTGCCGCAAAAGTCGTTACTCAACGCTCAGGCCGCTTGGCCTTGCGCCGATTTCTTTGGGCTTTAGAAAAAAATAACCCTTTTGACTAGATTTTGAAAGCTTATAGATGTGGGAACTGAGAATGAATCACAACTAACGCAATGCCGAGAACTTGAGCCGTCTTAGAATAAATTCGCGAGCACCGGTCAGTCCTTCAGCTTGCTGTAATCCCGTTCGATTTTTTCGGCCTTTTTTGAATGGCTCTTCCAAGTGGCGACTTCTTTTGAATAGCCCTTTTCCTTAGAGTCCCATTTTGTGAAATCTTGTTGGGCCTGGGCTAACTTTCGGTCGATTTCGGTCTCTAAATCCGTCACTTGATCTCTTTGTGACTGCCAGATCTCTTTTTGCTGATCGACTTCTTTGATCTTGTTCTCATAGCTAGCGATCACTTCTTCGCGCTTCTTTATGTTTCCTTCGATTCTTGCGATAGTTTGCTTTAGACGATCGATTTGCTCGCGCTCTTTAGCGATAGAGCGATTTTCGTTGTCGACCTCTGATTGAATCTGACCGCGCTGTTGCTCAAGTTCCTTCCGGCTGGTCTCTGAGTTCTTCCAGTTCTCACGAACCTGCGATTTCTGAGTGCTCAGGGTCTTGATCGCCTTATTCACTTCATCCACATTTCCCTTAACAATGCCATGATTCTTCTCATATTGCTCAAGATTCGACTTCGCATTTGAAGAATTGTTCTTAAGTAGCGCCATTGACTCTTCAAGCTCTTCGTCGGCCATTGCAGTGGCCGGCAACTGCAGACATAACGCCAGAATCAAATACTTACTGATATTCTTTTCACTCATTTTTTTCCCCTTTATCTTTATTTCCTGCAGTTGTCTTGCAGACTAGATCTGTAGTTACCGATCTCGTCCTCCCAAAACTCACCATCAAAACTCCAGTTAAGATCTTTTTCTTTAGGCTTAAAAGACGAAGGCAATCGCCTTTCGGTTTTCGTATTCGCAGCCAGTTGATAGCGAAGGTTCTCTCCGCTGCCGGCAAACACTTCATATCTTAAGAATTCATTGTTCTCGAACTGCCTGTTGAGCTCGACCTTGATCTGGGCCATTCGCGACTTAACTACTTGCCCCGCACTCTCTTTTATCACTGCCATTCGAGACGCTAGCCGTCGCTGCGCCACCTTTTCGAATATTGAAAGTCCTTTTTTGCTTTCTGTATAGGCCTCTAACTGAAAGTCATACAGCCTAATAAACTCATTCTCTGTTAGAATTTCGTTCTTCCACTGGCTCTCATGTTTTATCGTGTCAGGGCGTTTTGCGATCAGCTCTAACTTATTTTTTGTTGCGGCAATGCGCTCTTCGGCTTTTCGGCGCAGCCACTTCGTTTTACCAATATCGCGAGCTATCAGGTTGTAGAGTGTCTTGTACTGATCTCGCTCATCTATTCGGTGATTGAGTTCTTCTTGAAAATTTAAGAAAGCTTTTGTTCTCGCGAGCTCTCTTAGCACTAGCGGAGACAATCCGTCTATGTTCGACTTAGAGTTGGAAGTTCGCAAGTATTTGTAGATCGTGCCGTAATATTCATTTGGACTCTTCTTGGCCGCACTGTACGTGCTAATCTCCTTGTTGGCTCTACCGTAAATACCCTCGAGTGCACTCAAGGTTCTGTAAGCGTCCGGATACTGGCAAATATTTAGGTAGCCAATCGTTCGCACGACATAAGACTCGGGCTTAAATACGAGATCAAAATACGGTGAATGGATCGAATGCATGTTGCCAATCGCACCAGAGCTATCAGTGGCTAGCAGTTGACTCCACGCCTGTTCTACAAGGCCTTGAATCCAAAATGGATTGTCGCGTCTTAAAACCCGGTAGTGATCAACCGCTAATTTAAACTGCTTGCGCTGAAACGCGTACCTTGCAAGGTTCAATGCTGCTAACGTATAGGTAGTCTCATCCACTTTGTGGCGACTCATCCACTCCATAACTTTCTCTTGTGTTTTGTAGGCTTCTTCAACCCTTCCTTGCGCATACTCTGCAACCGCCCGTACATAGAGAGCTTTCCCGTAGTGTTTAGCCTGAGGGCTAACTTTATTTGCGGCAACCTCGGCCGATTTGTAATGACCGGAGCGAGCGCTCCCTTTTGCAAGAATGTAAAAGAAGTCGTCTTTAACTTTCTCTGGAATCACGCTTTCGTCTGAAACCGTGCGAAACGCGTCAGCCACTTTGGTCTCAAACTCCATCTGAACATACTTAGTGAGCGATTCGATGGCTCGTGACTTGTACTTCAGATTCTTAGAATCAACGACCGAAATCAGGCGATCAATAGATTCCGAAAAAAGGCCCATCTCATGGAGACAGTAACCCAGGTAATAGTTGACCTTTATCTGATACTTGGAACTCTCAAGCTTTAACAGATCCGACAACAGACCTGCCGCCAAATGGCATTGGTCTTTATTGGTTGCAAAAATCAGTGCACGAACAAACTTAAGATCTTCTTCAGTCATGCTCATATAGGGCTTAAGATCGAACTCAAATTCTTCTTTTTCTTTGTATTGAACGCTCTTAACCTTGTTCAAGCTGATGATTTGGTCTTCACGTAAAGCTGAGATCTTAATTTCTTTCGGTATCGGCTCGCTGACTGCTTCGCTCTTAAGGTACTCGGCAAATTTTTCTTTTGTGTAAAGGGCTTGAACCGGGCGCTTCTGCCACTCGGGCAAGATCAATTTGGGAGCTTTGAAGTTCGGTATTTCCCACTGACCCGCAGTAATTATTTCTTCTTCGCCGACATCAAAACGCGGAATCTGCTGCATCTTAGCTTTAGCCGAAGCAATCGATCTTTCAGAGCCAACAGACGGCGCTCCAACTGTAAAGGTAGGTACACCCTGAGCAGAAAGCGTTAGCTCTCCGGAGGGGGCTCGACCAGCAGTTGCAACTCGCAATGACTTTGTTTCTTTAAACTCCGAGAGCGCCTGTTGTTCTCGTCTATTATTCTTGTAGGTTTCAGGATCTTGCTTCTTAAGAGCTACATTCGGATCGAAAGCCTCTTGCTTGCCTGATAGACCGATTGCGACTTTTACGGCCTCAACCTTTTCTTTTACCCAGCCAGCGAACTTTCCAAATGCACCCGTTGGCTTTTCTTCTGCCGCTTTAGCAGAACCAGCCACTGAAGAGACAGCTCTACTACCACTGCCCCCAGATGCTCGCCCTGTGGCATCAGTTACCTGAGTAGATTTTTGTAGTGAGTCTTGTCCAGCATCATCTCTGGCGTCTTGACTGCCCGCTAATCCGGCACCTTGTCTGTGCGACACACCTCTATCTGATGGGTCAAAGGACTCAACCTCACGAGCTTCTAGTCGAAGTGAAAGCAGTAGAGCTAGTAAAAGCCAAAGACCTTTGATGTTCATGCGCCCGGCTCCGCGACCTTAGACTCACTCAACTCTTCTTTGTTACCAAACCGATCCAGATAGAAGGTTAGCCCAAGTAGGATGGAAATGGAGTGTGTAAACGTCGTCTGTGCAATTGTTCCGGGTCGCTGAGCATCTTCTATTTGTTGTTGAAAAAAGCGATTCTTCATCTCAAGCATCAACGCAAAGTTTTTGTTTAAGAAAAAGTGCTGGGCGATATCAAGTGTAAGAACGGGAGCAGAAAAATTTTGACCGCTTGCCGCTTTTAACGGGTCTACCGTTCCTTCATATTGCATATAGCCTATTCCCGGAGAAATTGAGAAATCAAAGTAAATAATCTTTTGTTCTAGCAACGAAAGCTTCGCGTAGATTGGAATCCAGTGAAACGAAGCTCCATAAAAATTATTGAATATTGTATGATTCGGCGGGGCACCAAACCGCGACTGGAAGTCTTTTACGATTCGATTTCCCTCAGTATTGAACGAAGAGTAATTTAAGCCGACTCCGGTTCTCTCTGTAAAGTAATAGTGCCCAGTGAGTGCCAGCTGACTGCCAGAAAGATACGGATCATTGATTAACGAACCATATGCGCCTGTGAATGCAAATCGGTTGTCTTTCGTGTATCGACGGTTTTGGACAACTTTGAACTCAGTATCCCTTGGGGCCCAATATCTCTCTTGAAGATCAGAGATATCCACCTTTTCGTCGCCGTCCTTCTTTGGTTTTGTTTCAGGTGCAGCTCCTTCAGTTGGCTTTGGCTCTACGTTAACCAGGGAGCTTTTTTTAGCTTTCCTTTGGTAAGCCGAGCTTTGTGAGCTTCCGATGCTTGCAGACAAGAGTATTGCCATCGCTGCGATGATAGTAAAGCGTCTCAAGAGTTACCCCCTTGACTTAGCAGCTCTATTCTTCAAGGACCTCAGTTTTTACTGAGTGGCCTTAAATAAGAACGGGTAAGTCACTAAAACGGAAGTCCCTCCCTTTGGCAGCGGGAACTTCCATCTGGCAACGCGTCTCAAGATACATCCTTCAATCATGGCGTTGTTCATTGTTGTCGTACCAATTCGTGGCGATGTAGTTGTACCTTCTGCCACGATCGTAAACTTAATCACTACTTTTCCGTAAAGATCTGGGTTGCCACTAAGCTGGCGTTCGTAACAGTATCTGATCTGGCCCAAATCTTTTTTTATCACTTCTGCAATTACCTCTCTATCAAGTCCACCCTCAACTAGGGTCTCTTCATCAATCACACCTACGTTAGCAAGACCAACAGCTCCAGTCGCCAGGGAGGCACCAGATCTATAGGCACCGGATCCGCCGCCTTTGCCTTGAGTCTTGACACCGTCAACTCGATAAGGACCTTCATTCAAAGCGGCCCCAGCTCCGTCACCAACTTTTGCACCAGAAGCCAATGTTGCTAAACTCCTAGAAGATTTCGGATTATCTGGGCTTAAACCGAAGGCCTGAAAGCTATTGGCACCCTTTGCGGCTCGCTTTGAGATCTTTCCGATAAGTTGGTGTAAACCAGTTGCACGAATTTTTGAAATTGCATTCTTCACTGCTGGCTTGCTATCCGCCCCGCCGGTGGAAGGTGTAGGGTCTGGGTTCTGAGGCCCGGCTGCTGCCTCTATGTTCTTCATTTGCTGTTGAGTAAACTTAAGAGCCTGAGCGCGTTTCTCTTTGATGATTTTTGCATCAAATATCATCTCTGTATATTTTGAAGGCGACTCTAAACTGAGATCATCCGTAGGCTTTTTAGGAATTAATAAACCAATGATAAATGCCATAACCATCAATACTGAAAAGATCTGAAGTGGCTTTTTAAACTCCTCCGGAATATCAACAGCTTCAATCGCCGCTTGATGCGGCAGTGAAATCAAACGCCTGCGAACTTCCGTTTTACCAACCACACTCGTTACCCATCCGCCATCTAGCGCAGAAGGCAGTGGAGTCTCAACGCCGTCCAGTAAACGACTCTTAGTCTGACCCTTAGGTTTTATATCTACTTCGACCAACTTGCCGTTTCTCAGTAACACCCACTCTTGATGTGTTAGATTCTTAGAGTCGCTTGAAAGCACTTCTACGTCACGGGTATATAGCGGTCGAGGGTTGTTTAGCCTTCGAACAGATAAAGTATGCTGACCTATACGGAACTCATGCTCACCAACAATCGACATCTCAACAATGCCTTGCTCTTTGTACCAAGTACCGGTTTCGCTACCGCAATCCATAATAAACCAACCGCCACCACGACATTCTATGACAGCATGAAACGGCGACACTTCTGCACCCATAAGCCTGAGGCTAGCTTTTGGAGATGAACCCACGGCCGTAGAATAGCTTCCGGGCATTAACTTAATTGCCCTTACAAACCGTCCAGCCGTTCGATGCTCAATCCAGAGTTGATTTGCCATTTTTTACCTCAAATACTCCAACGATTCTTTTATTGACTGATCAAAACGGTCTCGGACCTTGTAAAGGGGAACAAAGTCAACTCCTCGCTTCTGAACGAGGTAGGCCCCCTCCGGTTTTCTTACAAGTCCATCGACCTCAACATTTTCGAAATTGATCTCTTGCGTTTTTGTGTACTTCTCTTTTGCCTCAACTAAGTAAGAAAATCCCAAAACTGAAAGAACACTTAAGAAAATTAGTTTTTTCATTTTTTCACCTCCGCCTCGGGAGTTGTTTGTGAACTCGGAGTACGTTCTATTTTTGCATCTAATCGCTTTTCGACCTCTGCAATTCGTGCTTGCAGAGTCGAACTCTTTCGGTCTCTCTTCAAAGCTTGCTTGTAAGATTCGAGTGCTTTTTGATCTTCTTTTTCCGATGAAAAAATGTTCGCGAGTGCAAAGTGGGTTTCATAACTTGACCCTTTGGCCTCTGCCGCCTTTTCTAAATGTCGCCTAGCATTCGACCAATCGTTCTGCTCGTAGTAGACAAGCCCTAGAAATTGGTTCGCCATCCAAAGCTTAGGATCGAGTTTTAGCGCTAACTCAAAACTCTCAATGCCCTGCAACTTTTCATTCATTTTCCAAAGCAATCTTGCCCTCTGAAAGTGAAACAGACCTATTTCAGCCTTTCGAAGTGCAAGGTCGATATACCAAAGAGCCAACGGGTAGTTCGCTGATTTTTCATCGCACAGTGAATGGAAGTAGGGGCCCCACGGGGAAAACCGATGGTTTTTTGCTATCACGTCGGCAATCTGTTCGACTTTTTTATAAGCTCCCATTTTTGCACATTCGTTAGCCGCGCTGACAAGCCCCTTCCAGTCCGATACGTCAATTTTTAAGGTGTCTTTAGGGCAGTTTGCGCTACTCTCTGTTAGCTCAGGAAGCACTTCTGTTTCGACTCCTTGGACGTAAGCTTTTCCAGCGGATCTCTCGTCCGTCATTTTTTGAACAGAACCGCAGCCCATCAATACAAATAGTAAGAAGAAATATACTATTTTCACTTTTGCACCCCCGAAATTCTTCGCGGAACGACAGCCGCAGGCAGTCTCGCAACTACCGGAGACCTCGGGTCTTGCTTAAAATTCAGTTTGTCGAGTTCAACTTTGAGATCTCGAACTCTGTGATCAAAAAGATGGAATTTTTTGGCCTGTTCATATGCTTGCGCAATAGACTCTACATACTTTTCGTCCATTGGTGCCGCCAGTGACTCTATCTCTCTACTCAAGGCCTCTTTTTCATTTTGAGGAGCATCAACGGATTCGGGCACCAACCTAAGGGCTCGTGCATACTCACCATAGCACCTCGCTAGGGCAGCCATCGCATCAACGGCTGTCTCAGGGTCTTTATAACGGATCACTGACTGATAGGCCTGCTGGGCCTTGTCTAATTTTTCTGTCTTAATTGCTAGCACTACTGCCAAGCGATCGAGGCGAGATTTTACGCTCTGTGCTCGAAATTCGTGATCGAGGACTTTTGCTTGAATCAATCTCGCCCTTGCCTTTAGATCATTCGTGACTTTTTCGCCGCCGCCTACAACCTGTGAAGCCAACCTAAAAGCAGTTTGATAGTCTTTACTCTCAAACTTCATTTCAGCCTGATACACTACAGCTTGAGAACTGTATGGCTCCCTTGAAGTTGTAGAGAACACCGTCATCAAATCTGCATAGCTCGCAGCAGAGGAATCGATTTTTTCAAGTGCTTCGAGACGCGACGCAACCAAATCGAACTCCTCGCCCTTTGCCGTCTTAAGCTGTTTCTTAAGATCCGCCATTTGCTGATTTTTTGGCGTCCTTAAAAGCTTAATATCTGCGGCAAGTTTCTCCCACTTTGCACGGTTCTTTTTATCTCTTTCAACTATCGCCTTTGCTGCTTGCTCAAGACGGTCGAGGTCGCCCATGCTCTCGTATAAATCAGCCGCCTTCTCTAAGGACGGAACGACACTTTTCTCTGAAGGGAATTCGTCTTTTACAGAAAAGTACATGTTGGCGGCTTCAAAGTAAGATTGTTTTTTTTCAAGTAGACTAATCGCATTGAACCAAGCTTTAGAGGCCAGCGGAGAGTTTTTATTGCTTTTAGCAAACTTCGTGTAAGCGGTCACAGCTTCATCCAGCTTCGGCCCGCTCTCAAACGACTGAATCTCTGCAAAATAACTTTGCTGGTAAATAACAGTAAGGGCTTCCTTTCTTGCTACATCCTTCTCTTTTTTTAGTAATTTGTCAGAGTACACTTTCAGCTCTGCATATTTCTTTTTTATATTGAGAATATCAAGATAGAGGTCTTGAGATTTTCGTTGGACATCGCCGGTAGCCTTTTCTGCCAGCTCAAAGAGCTGCGGCTCTGCTTCGTCTATACGCCCCTTTTCATAAGCAATAAATGCACTCTTAAACAGAATCGTTTGGCGATGCTCGCCCTTTGGATTTTTGTCTAAGTAGATTTTTGCAAGATCAACAAATCTGTTTTCGTCTTGGTCTGACCATTTTTCGCCAGCGGCTTTCTCCATACTTACCAAAGCAGCGTAGGAAGAATCGTGAACTCTCGCAGCATCCTGAGAGTGCAGAGCCACTTTTTCGTATTCTACGCTGGCTTCGCGAAACTTATTAATTTGAAATAAAAGTTCCGCATAAAAAAAGCGCGTCTCGTGATATTCTTCCACTGCACGAGGTTGCCCAAGATAGATCTGGTACGCAGCTATCGCCGATTCGGAAAGCTCAATATTTGCATTTTTCTTGTTCAATCCATGCCACTTGCGTGCCAAAGTGTTACTTGCTTCTGAAAGCATACCTTGGCACTCCTCAAAAACAGAGCCCTCACGTCGCAAGCATTCCTTTTTGAGTTTTCGCATGTACTCAACTGACATGGGCCGGTTCTTAAGGGTCTCGTAATTCACCACAAGATCTCGAACGGCCTCGGGGACCTGATCAGAGTTAGGCACCTTATCAATGAACTCAAGAAGTGCTATCTCAAGGTCCTTGTGCCGGGAGTGATGTCTATATAAGCTTGCCAGTCTTAACATAAGCTCGCCAACTTCTGCGTCGCCGGCTTGAGACCGAAAATACTTGAAGGCGTCTTTCGCTGGGCGAACATCCGAATAGAACAGCACCATATCTCTTAAAGCTTCTTTTCGTAAATCAAGTTTAGATGTTTGCCCTTCATACGCAAGAGTGCGGCGGCTATAGTCTACGACCTCTTCTAATTCCTTTAGCCCACCTAGAGCATTGTTTAGATTGTACTTACTCCAAGCGGCTTTATAAACTCCGTAAGGATAGACCCTTGCGGCGGGATACCGTTTGACCGACTCAAACTCCTTGAGCGCCGCTTTAAAATCATTCTTGTCAAAACGCATTTCACCGATAGCCAAATAGCTATCTGGAATCAACGGAGATTCTGGCATTTTTGAAATTAGCAAGCGATACATTTTCTCTGCGCCAGCCAAGTCGTTTATCTGCTGCCTAGCGAATCCATTGTTAAAATAGACGAGATCTAAATCGCGAAAGTGAGGATCTGACTTTGCAATTCCCTCATAAGTCTCAATGGCACGTTTTATGTTTGCTGTAGTTGAACTCTTTTTTACAGCTTGAGGTACAAATCTGAGTGCCGCTTCATCGCCCTCATCTCGTTTTAGTTCGAAGAACCGAGAAGACTTACTCATTCGCATATAGAGCTCTGCCTTCCGAAACATCAAACCAGAATGTACTGGTGGTCGTCGGTACTTGGCTAGGAGGCGATTGAGCTGCCCCATTGCCTCTTGTTCGTTTTCTGATATTAAAAGCTCGGCCTTAAGAGCCTTCAGTTCGTTTCCTGCATAGTCGCCTTCGACCATTCTTAGCTGCTTCTCAAATGGCAAGGGCTTACCTTTGGCATCCTTTGTATAAGAGTCTACCGAGCTCAGTACCAGCAAAAGTGAGAATGTAGAGCTCAGTACCAGCTTCACCGTTTACTCCAACCGCAAAACGGCCAACTTGACATTCGCGTAACCTGCCAGCGTTGACGTATACATAATTTTCTTTAAAAGCGAGTAAGGTAGATCCCGATCCGCCTGAACGACCACTTTACCTTCGAACTCAAAGGCTTCGTTGACAGTTGCAATGCTTCGACCCTTCTCTGCATGCTTGTCAAGTGCCTCAAAGAGCGGTCTTACAAACTCTGTGTCGTTGGTATCAATAGATTTTTGATCAAGCCTGAGATCGAATATATCAACTATCTTTTCGTCTTCGACAAATACGCCTTCTTTAGAAACTACCAGCTTCAAATATTCTTCTGGCTCTAGTGTGCTAGTTGAGGCCGGAAGCTTCAGACTATCAGTTGGAGTGATTTCATAGGGATTGGTGGAGTAGCTTTTAATAAGAAAAACGAGAATGATCATCAGCATGTCAACCATTGCTGTGATCTGAAGCACAAATGTGGCTTCCCCTCTTCTCCTATAGTGTTTCTTTGCCGCCGACATTACTTACCACCCAACACGTTTCCGAAAACAATATCCGGAAACATGAGATTCAATGCTACCGGTTTGCCACTAGCCTTGTCGGCCATAGATATTTTAGGATCGGCATTTCTCAAGTCTCGAAGCTCGTCCATAACCTTCACAATTTCGTCATATTTTATTTCGTCGGCCGGAAACAACTCTAATCGGAACAAATCTGAATGTTTTTGTTTAACCGAAATGGCCTCGTTGTGAATGGCAACGAAGTCGTATTTTGCAGTTGATGCTGGAACTACTTTTTCATGCTTACCTTGCAAATCGAACAGAACAAATTTTACAGAACGATCTGACATCAAATAAACTTGGAGACTTCTCTTGTCATCGTTTTGGTTCTGTTGAATGGCCTGAGCTACAGGCTGCGGAATAGGAGCGTCTAAAATACTCACCTTAACGAACACCGCGTAGAGTAGGAGCGCAGGTATAAGCACGACCATCATGTCTAGCATGGGCGCTAAGCTGAGTTCAAAAGTTGCATCTTCAATTCGCGTCTTCGCTGATCGCATCTGTCATCCTTATGTCTAAGACACCTTCGGTTTCGCCGGCCTTGCCGTAGATACCGCTGGCTTCACGTCTGCCTTTAAGTCACCCGGAAATGCCTTAGTTTCTGAGTATGTCTCAAAGGCGCGGCCAATAAGCCAGTCGACAACCTTACCGGAGCAATGGTCTAATTCCGCAAACAAACGACCTGTTCTTGAGTGCAAGAAGGAGTAGACAACCATAGTTGGTATAGCAACCGATAACCCTAATGCCGTCGTGTACATAGCTGTAGAGATACCTTGCGCGAGAAGTGTTTGTTTTTGCGACGGATCTGCATAACTTACCGCTTTAAAACTCATGATCAGTCCGATTATAGTAGCGACCAACCCTACCAGGGTGGCGACGTTCGCAATCATAGAAAGATAGCCCATCCCCTTACTGAGGTCTGTCGAGACTTCTGCTATCGCATTGTTACCTGCGTTCGACATAGCTCTTTCATCCCGATCTGCTTTCTCGAGAACTCTTTTGATCACGTAGGCTAGCGGCTTTTTGTCATTGGCCGCGCAAAATTGAATCGCCTCTTCGATTTTGTCTGCCTCAATAAGAGATCTGAGTTGTTTCATAAATTCTTCGGTCTTCAATGAGTACTCAAAGAATATCGACTTTATTCGCTCTACCGAAATCACAAAGCTAAAGAGCCCCATGACTGCGACAATGTAAGCAAGCACTTCATGCTCCGCTACAAATCCAAAGATGCTGTCTAACATATTCTGCTCCTATTTCGCTCTTAATGGTTGATAATCTATCTTTACAGTTTCATTTGCCTTAGGGATCCAAGATCCGTGAAAACGGATTAACATTCTGTCTGGGTGGTAGGTCCATCCGTTGACAGCGTCATTCGGCACTACAACTCCGTCAATTGTGACGACAATTGTTTCTGCTACGGGTTCTCTCGCTAGCTTGTACTCCATGATCATGCCAGAGATTCGCTCGCGAATGTTTTCTAAAGCCGTTCTGAGCTCACTAGAGCAAATACTTTGGTTCACGCCATTTGAAGCTCCAACAATGTCCATGTACCGGTAACCCAAATCCGAAAACTCACCAAGGGTTCGGCACTCCGTCGAATCTTCTATTATTCCGATATAGTTAGCTAGCCAGCCTTGCGCGCCAAATTCAAAGATAGGTTTAAGGTTATTGAGAAAGTCAATATAGTCGATGCTGTTGCCAACACTCCAATCATCTTCGGAGCTTACAAATACAATCACGAGAGCTGCATCGCTCCTTACAAAACCACCATTGGTTGAAGTGTGTTGCCCTGGGGTTAGCGCTAATTTCATAGCTTCAAGTCCGCGTTCAGTGCCACTGCCACTGTTACCGGGTGCTATGCGAGCACGAAACAAATCAACGAGGCCTGGAGTTTGCGGCGTCAATATTGAAGGAATCCCCAAGAATTTTCCTCTTTCGCCAGAACTACGCATATCTGTTGTTGTCGCCGCCATTTGAAAATCAAAGCCACGCTCGACAAAAAAGTTGATGAGACTGTCCGCTTGTTCTGCAATTTTAACCTGGTAGTCTCCCATGCCTGGGCTATTGTCGATCACCCAAAGAACATCAATTTTATTGTTGTATTCAAGTTCTTGCGCAAAGCCTGTTTGCTCGGGTGCTAGACTAAAATTGTTAGAGCCACCGCCACCTTTGGTGCAGCCAATACCAACAAGAATTAATAGTGCCCACGAATGCCGAATCATAAGTTGCAAGTGCCCTACGCAGCTGTTTCTACAAATCCTGCAATGGATCTCTGAGCCCCATCACTGATTTTAAGAAATTTTATCCCATAACGTACTGGTGCATTTGGATCTTTCAGGTCTTTAACATATTGTTTGCTGACAACTTCACAGACAGCATTGAAGGCCGGCACATTGTCGCCCGCCTTGAAGTGAATGTAGAGCGTTTGCCCAGGTAGTGCCATCGAGTTAAACATAACTACCCCGGCACCTCCTTCGCTGATTTCGAAGCTTTCGCCCTTCCAGATTTTTCTGTTGTCGTGAACGATAATACTTCCGTTGAAGCTTGTTCTTAGGTGACGGCGCCTAAAAAAGATTTCATCCTTTTTGTCGCCCTTGTCGTCGCCTTGAAGTTTTCTGATGTAATTGCTGGCAAAAACAGCAACTTCAGCAACTCTTTGCCAAGTTTGCATTCCTTTGGTCCAAACAAAATCAAATTCAAAAACCGATTTCTCTTGTAGCATTTTCAGCATTTCAAAATAGGTAAATGGGCCGTAACGGTTGTCCCATTTCAGTACAAACCACTCTTCATCAGCTGTGTTTTGAGGAACTGGTTCTGGCGAGGTTGAAGTGAGATCCACCATTGCCTTGTCTGTTTGATGGGTTTTGTTTTTAAAATCGACAGAGACGACTTGTGCATTTGCAAAGTTTATGTTCGTCGCGTCTGTTTGAAGCAAAGTTGTTGTCAAATCTTGCGGTAAGGGACTTCCTTGATCGAAGTTACTTTCAGCCCCAACAGAGAACTCATTGAGAGTTAGCCAGCTCTTACTATCTTCGGCATAGAAAAAGTCATCTTCTGTTAGCTCGCCCGTAGCTATTTTTTGGCGAACCTCCGCTTCAGTGTAAGGCCCGAACGTCTTGCCATCTTTTGAAACATGGATTCTCTGCGACATAGTTGTCACTCCCCTAATCTCAGGTATCGGTCGCTTTACGCACCAACTAAACATCTGAAATCACGGAGTAATCTTCAAAAAATTGTCATAATGTTGGACACACGACTCGCCCTTCGTCTCAAAAAGTACGGAGTCACTTGTGGGACTTGCTGCGTTAGTTAGTGTATCAAAAACGATCGCGATGACGATACTGACGCAACAAGTCCCACAAGTGACTCCGTACTTCATGGTTGATGGCACTGCCCAAGCTTTGCGCACTAAGTGAAATCTCTTCACTCTCACTCCCTAGGTCTCGTTTGGTATACTCAACGGTGATGACCTCACACAAAGCCACTATAAGTCGATTTCGATTTGTACTTTGGCCTGCTCAGCAGCGGGCTTTCGCCGTTGATAAGCGCTTTGCTTTTTGGCGGCGTTTCTTTAGCCGCGGTTGTTTTTTGTCTATATCGTTTACCCTCGCTTCTGTCGCTATGGGCATTTCGGCTGGCCACGCCGAAAGTGGCGCACAGCTTTCATACGAAAACCTTGTGCACAGGATTGAATCCGCGGGAGTCGACGCGCAGTTGAGAAGATTCAAAATAAGTTCAGAAGAAAAATCACTTGTCATACTGGGTGAGTCTCACGTAAAGCCCAGAGAAGAAGCGCAAAAAGAATTAGAACTTATCAAGTTTTTTAAAGTGAGATTTCTTGAAGGATACGCAGGTAACGGCAAAGAGCCCTGGCTAAAAGAAAACGTTACACTTTTTTTAGCTGAATGGATTTTGTTTCCCATACTAAAGAGGGTCAAGCAGCTGGAAGCTACGACTCTTCACAAAGCGACTGTCCAAGGATTCTACCTTTCTCCAAATGGAAGCCTCTTCTATGCAGGATGCTTTTTAGGTTCACAAACCTCAACTGGACTCGTATTGAATTCGATGGGCGTAGAAAACGTCCAACAAAGCCTTAAGCTAGAATTCAGAAAGTCTTTTCTTGCCCGACTAACGGAATTGTCAGCTTCCGCTGGGAGGGTTCGAAACGAACTTAGTGCAGAAAACTTACATTTTCCAGGAGACTTCAAAAACCCTCAGCCTTGCTCAAGGAGCAGCGTCAAAGTGAACTTTGAAGTCGGTGACCTGAGAAAGTGGAATCGAAAACGCGTGTGTGGTGACTTGACTTGTGGGGCTTCGAAAGACCGACTCCCTAGTACAAGGGAGCTTAGAATGGTTGATAATATTTGGCACTGAATGAAAGAGCTTTCTGATGACACAATTCCTCTTGTTATTGTTGGAAGGCTACACACGAAGGCCTTGGCGGATCTCCTGAGCAAATGGCCTGTGACGCGACGACAGCTCGAAAATCCAACAGTTCTCTAGTATGTGATCTAGAGCGCCGCTTAGCTTCGTTTGTCGTGTGTTGGCGCGCCAAGGCGTTGCGCTCCAAGCGAAGCCCGATTAAATTCATTCGGTGAACTACCGACAAACTATTCTCAATCGTCTCTTGGAATCTTTAATGCAGTCGAAGTTCGACAAGCCTAAGGGTCTCGTAGTTTTCGATCTAGATTCTACGCTCTTTGATGTTTCTCCGCGAACGCTCCAAATTTTGCATGACTTTGCAAGCACACCCAAGGCTCAATCCTTTAGCTCTCATGCCTGCAAGAAACTCAAAGAAGTTAATAGCCTACCGAGCGTCTACCATTTAAAAGAGCTTACTCTCCACTTTAATTTGGGAGAAGTTCCACCCGAGTTTTATCACGCTCTTTTCCAATATTGGCGAGAAGAGTTCTTTAGCAATAAATTGTTGCACCTTGATCGACCAGAGGACGGAGCTATTGATTTTTGCCATGAAGTTTTCGCAAAAGGGAGCAATATCATTTATCTCACGGGGCGAGACGAAGAGCGCATGGGGCTGGGAACGCGAAATGTTCTAAAGAACTTCGGCTTTCCGCTTGATGCCGAAAAGGCCCACGTCGAGTTAAAACCCCATCGATCTCTTGACGATGCTCTGTTCAAAAGAGACTTCCTTATCGAAATGCACGCGTTAACAGATTTTGTTCCTGGCCCTGTGTGGTTTATAGAAAACGAACCCGCCAATATTGTGGCTGTTCGCGAGGGCCTTCCGCATGTAAATGTTATTTTTTTCGACAGCATTCACGCCGGTACCCACCCCGTCCCTGCGGACCTACCACACATCAAGAATTTCTTATGAACCCTTAGATCAGCCTCGCTCAGTGGTTCATATGCCACGAAGTCCCATCTAAGCTTATGGAGCTGGGAATCTCCAATGCCGCAGCAAAGCGTCGCTTCAAATAGTGTTTACTTTTAGTTTGGCGCGAAATTAAGCTACCAGAGCCAATTTGGCGGATATTTAACAGGGGGCTTTTTGAAAACACTCATTCTTTTTTTGCTAGCCGTTACGAATTCGATAACATTGCAGGCTGATCCCAAGCATCTACTCTTTGAAGCTAAGACGAGCGAGCTAAAGAATAGAAACAAAAATCAAAAGCTCAGCTCAGCGAAGGAGTTCTTGCAGACTCTCGATCACCTCACTGAAGGCAGCGATACAAAGTTCTCACAGCGTTACTGGATAGACTCTACTCGTGCAGAGAATTCGAATAGCCCTGTGCTCTTTTATTTGTGCGGAGAAGGAGAGTGCGGCCCTCAGCCTTTTCGAGGAGCCATCGCTAAGCATGCAGAAGAGTTAAAGGCGTACTTGGTCGCCCTTGAACATCGCTACTACGGAAAAAGCCAACCGTTCGAGGACCTATCAACCGAAAACTTGCGTTTTCTCACGGTCGAGCAAGTTCTTCGAGATTACGTGAACTTTAAAAAGACGATTTCGTCGCAATTGCAGTTGACCGGCAAATGGTACGCTGTTGGCGGCTCTTATGCTGGCTCATTAGCTGCCTACGCTCGTCTGAAGTATCCGGAAGATTTTGAAGGTGCTTTGGCCTCATCAGGTCCTGTAAAGGCCGACAATAATTTCGATGAATACGACCGACATGTTGCCGAGCAGGCCGGCCCAGCTTGTCTATCTGCAATTCAATCAGCAGTTCATCAAATCGAGGCAATGGTACAAGACCCCACGAGGAATGAAGCAATCAAACATCGTTTTCGCGCTAGCGAACTTACAAATGACGACGACTTTCTTTACCTGATCGCCGATGTGGCTGCAGCAGCCATTCAGTATGGGATGAGAGATGAGTTCTGCGCCAAGGTCACTTACGACCCCGTAACGGGATATATTGAAGCCGCGGCAATGGTGGGCAGGCTATTTGGAAATCTGGTAGATATGAGTGCGCATGCCGCTCAAAACACCAGCGTTGCCGCACACTCAGGGACGATTGGTATGAGGCAGTGGTTCTATCAGTCTTGTACAACATTTGGATTTTGGCAAAATGCTTGGAGCGACAGCGCCATGAGTGCACGCTCTAGTCGAATCAATAGTGAATATCACAAGGGGATTTGCAAGAGGCTCTTTGGTATTGAACAGCAGGCTCCTGAAGAGGCTGTAAATCGTGAGTTTTACCTGCCCTTATTCAGCGCAAGTACGTCGAACATTTTCTTCACGAATGGGAATGAAGATCCTTGGGTTAATCTGTCGGTCGTGGATGCGAGCTCTTCTCGGCTAAACGCTTATGTGATTCAGAATGCTGCCCATTGCGACGACTTAGGATCTGGCTCAAACCCATTCGTTATTGAAGCCCAAAAAATGTTCCAAAGTTTAGTTCAGATTTGGAATGCAAAGAAGTAACTTGGCGTGAGTGAGAGGAGTTTAAAAATGTTTCGGTTGAGGTTAAGAAGTATTTTTATATTGCCTTGTATAGCTATCATTGCTTTGAGCAACCACTCCGAAGCAACTTCACGACATAGCGATTGTACAAGCGAGCAATCCCAGCTTGCTGGTGCTTCTTGGTTACTGGTGAGTTTTTCGACTTTGTTTGCAGCATTCGACTCCGGTTATGAAAAGAAAGACAAGTTCTTGAACCAAGCGCTTATTGGAGCCGGCTTGGCGACATCATTTTTTGCACCGATGGTTGCGAGCGAAAATTGTTACGGCGACGTCTCTGCCGAAGAAGGCGGAAAGAACTTGGCCTCAGAACTAAAAGATGAGGGGTTTGTTTGGAACAGACAATGGACCTTCTCGGTCGTCAGTCTCTCAATTGCTAGCGCAATTGGAGCGACCGCTAACCCTGGGCCAACTCGTACGGCTTCTTTCCTGAGCGCAGGAGCGATAGCGGGGTTTATGGTGTATGAGCTGTTTCGTCCTAAGCCTCGAGGCGCGTCTGCGCAAGGTTTTATTATTCAGCCAACGTTGCTTCTGGCGAATCAGTTTTCAACGGAAACGGTTCCCGCACTACAAATGAATTACCGCTTTTAGCCGAACCCACGAGGCGTTCAAACAGCGTCAGATGCAAGGCCGCAACTTCGAATTCGACCGCAAGCGTATCAGCATAGCCTCAACAAATCCCAGATTGCGAGCAGAAGCACAAGCGCAGGCTGAGCCGTTCGAGGCGTAGTGATGACTACGTCGCAGATCCGGTGAAGCCGAGCATTGCTGCTTATGCGAAGCAAGATGGGATTTGTTGTTAGAAGTATTTTTTGCGTTTAGAAGACGGCAAGATCCCCAACATATCCCTATACTTTGCAACCGTCCTGCGCGCGATATCGATCCCATCTTTACGAAGTATTTCAACGATTTTTTGATCAGAAATAGGGTTTGTAACATCCTCTTTAACGACGATCTCTTTAATCTTTTGTTTCACAGACTCACTTGCTAAAGTTCCGCCTGAGGTTGTGTTGATACCGGAGTTAAAGAAATATTTAAGTTCAAAAATACCGCGGGCCGTGTGCACATATTTATTTGAAGTGACGCGACTCACGGTCGATTCATGAATACCAATGTCGTTTGCAATATCTCGCAGAATCATAGGTTTGATATATTCGGAGCCAAGTTCAAAAAAGTCTCTTTGGTGCTTAACGATACTTTCTGTAACTCGATAGATCGTTCTCTGCCGTTGATGAA
This sequence comes from Bdellovibrionales bacterium CG10_big_fil_rev_8_21_14_0_10_45_34, assembly GCA_002778785.1. Classification (GTDB taxonomy): domain Bacteria; phylum Bdellovibrionota; class Bdellovibrionia; order Bdellovibrionales; family 1-14-0-10-45-34; genus 1-14-0-10-45-34. The sequence goes on from PEZS01000008.1 coordinate 53,196, forward strand.
TAGACTTTATTAAAAACATAGCAGCCTTGAGTTTGTCTTTAATGTATTCCTGAGCCTCTTTGCTCGTCCCACTGGCTTTCAACGAGTTTCTATAGAAGTTGGAGACTCGAAGGCGGGGTAGACCATCTTCATTCAGCGATACAACGTACTCCTCACCTACTTTGTAAACATAGACGTCCGGCGTGATATATTGAGTATCCGCAGGAACAAAGGCTCTTCCGGGTTTAGGCTCAAGCTCGTAAATGATTCGAGATATTTGAATAACTTCTTCGAGATCCTTGTTCATTGCCTTAGCAATGGCTTCGTAGTTTTTCTTTTCTAATTCCTTTAGATGATTATTAATGAGATAGACGAGATCGTGAGTGTCTTCACCGATATGCTCGGCTTGAATAAGTAGGCATTCTTTAAGATCTCGCGCTCCAATGCCAGCTGGGTCAAATTCATGAAGAAATGGCAGCATTTCTTCAAGATCTTGCTCTCCTACCCCCTCGTCTTGAGCAATTTGGGCTAAAGGAGTTTTAATATATCCATCGTCATCTATGTAAGAGATGAGAATATGCACTAAACGATATTCTTCATCGTTAAATCCCGAAAGGTTCATTTGCCAAACAAGATGATCATAAAGACTTTCAGTCGTAGAAATCACGTTCTCGTAATTCATGATTTCATCTGAGCCTGGCCCAAAGTCTCGCGTTGGCTTTGAGGGCTCAAAGTAGTTTTCCCAATCGAATTCATCTTGCTTCGTTGGATCTTGAGAGGCTTCTACTGAGGTCTCAAAGTTTGTGTCCTGAGCAGTTCCATCGAGCGACTGGGTGTTATCACTTTCTTTGGCAACTTTCTCATCTGGGGCGTCCGGTGATTCACCGAGTTCTTCAAGGGTAGGATTTTCCTCGAGCTCTTTTCGGATGGCGGTTTCAAATTCCATGCGTGACAATTGAAGCAGTTTAATCGCCTGCTGTAGTTGCGGCGTCATTCGAAGAGTCTGAAACTGACCCTGTGAAATGTTTAAACCAAATTTGCCCTGCGCCATTTAACCACCCTATAGCCTGAAGTTCTCACCCAAGTAGAACTTCTTGGCGATCTCTGAGTTTGCGATATCCTCAGAGGTTCCTTCTACTTGGATTTGTCCTTCTTTTAGTATATAGCCTCGATCGCAGATTGTGAGTGTTTCGCGCACATTGTGATCCGTTATAAGAATTCCTAGACCTTTAGCTTTAAGAGACTTAATCATCGACTGAAGATCACCAACCGCAATCGGATCAATTCCGGCGAAAGGTTCATCTAAAAGCAAAAAACTCGGCTCCGTCGCAATGGCCCGGGCAATTTCAACCCTGCGCCTTTCACCTCCTGATAGAGAGTAACCCATGGAGTCAGAAATATGCCCGATCTTGAATTCCTCCAAAAGCTCCTCGGCCCTTGCATCTCTATCACCACCACTGAGTCCTATCGCCTCAAGGGCTACATAGAGATTTTCTCTAACAGTCAGTCTTCTAAAAACGCTTGCCTCTTGCGCTAAATAACTTACTCCAAGTCGAGCCCGTTGAAACATGGGCGCATCAGTCACGTTGGCGCCATTGAGATCAATTTCTCCATCATCAGGTTGAACTAAACCCACTACCATATAAAAGCTTGTTGTCTTTCCTGCCCCGTTGGGCCCAAGAAGCCCAACAATTTCAGAGCCACAAACGTGAAAAGTGACGTTATCAACGACTTTCCGTCCTCGATAAGATTTCGAAAGAGATTTGGCATCTATTCTCGCCTCAGACATGAACCCTCACACTATTTTAGTCGTTAACTACTAGGAACTCATGAAGTTCAATAGTAGCTCCGCTTCGTCATAAAGAGCCGTCAGCAGCCCTGAATCATTTTTTATCTCCAGATTTCGGAGCCATAAACTTACCTTTTACGCCAAAAACCTGAATTTGGCGACCATTTCTGGAAAACACGATTTCTTCACCAACCAGAAGATCGCCGCCTCGAGTCAGCCTCGGGTTTCCCCTGAGCACATATCGGTCTTCTTTTAGCAACATGATTGCTGTGTCAGATTCGGCGAAGCGATCAGCATCCTTCAGTTTTGCGCCTCCAGTAACAACCAAGCTCGAGACTTCTCCCGAGGGTTTATCAAATCGAAATTCAGCCTCCGGGCCCTCAATGTGTGAAGTTCCCGAATCGATTTTGACATTATCCTTAAACCTGGACGAACGATCTGTTGCGCTTAAAAAAGCTTCGTCGCTCGTTATATATACGGAGCGCGTTTCATCGATCTCGCGGGTCGACTTCACATTGCCAACCACATGGATGAGATTTGAGTCCATCCAAGATTTCATTCTGCTGCCCGATAGTTCAAATTTTCCCGGCTGTACTTTCGGATCGCTTTTCATCTTAACGGGGCCAGGACTAACGATGGTTTTCTCAACGTGATGAAAGACAAGTCGATCACTCAAAAAAATGTAACCGTTCGACGAGGTCATTCGTATATTGCCGCGAATCTCCATGTTTTTAGTTTCTGAATTTACAGTTCCATCTTCACCCTCGACGATATAACTGACCTGATCTTTACCAAAGAATTGAGCCTTAACATCTTTTAGAAACCAGTCTCCCGTACCGCGAATCCCCACGGCCTCATTTGCCCATAGCTCCCACTGGCGAGAGTTCTCTCCAATCTCGACGAGGTAGACTCCCTCCATCTCTTGCTCGGCCTTATCCCTGACTCCATCATGGCGGGGAACCAAAGGAGGACGGTTCTCGAGTGTTCTGGGGTTGAATACGAGCACCTCCGCAAATAGTGCAAGCCAGAGTACGATTCCAATTACTCTACGTAAGACCAGACGAAAGGTTTTAGTCATTGCACTCATAATATCATTCTCAATACTTACACAAAAGCTGCCGATTTTAACTCATGATGAAGCGAGTCTGGTTTACATCAGTATCGAATCAGGTCCAAGGGCCTTTTTCAACCGAAGAGATTGAGCATAAACTGGCTCAAAATACATTTGCTAATTCGGATCTCATTTGGTGCAAACGACAGTCACATTGGTTACCGATTTTTGCGTGGAAGACCGAAGCACCCAAAATTTTGGCGACTTTCGAAAAGGTACAGGTCGATACCGCCACTTGGTACCTTGAAAGAGACGGTCAAGTTTCTGGTCCGCTCAACCGCAACGAGCTTCTCAACCAAATAAAGAACACAGTTGATATTGATTCTCTTCGCATCAGATTTGGAGCTGATGAAGTATGGCAGAGAGCTTTCGACTTTGGGGATCTGCTCGTCGATTTAGGCCTCAATAAACGGATACATCGAAGAGTGCCGTTTGCCGGCAGTGCTATTGTTCGAGCCAACAAAAAAGACATCCCGGTCGAGATCACAACCATTAGTGAAGGCGGTATAGGGATTCTGACAGACCAAAACTTGGCAGTCGGGTCGGAATATTCGGTAACCATAAATAGTGACCTGCTGTCGGCACCTCTTCATACTGTTGTACAGGTTCGGTACCACACGGGCCAATCCTATGGGTTACAGTTTAAGCAAATTAACTTTGAGTCGAAATCAGTGATCCTTGATTACATTCGCCAGCTTACGGATGTTTCAATAAAGAATCCAAACCAAGACGAAATTGATGAGCTTTTCAAGCAAAGTAAACAGCCGACTTGGTATATAAAGGATCAGAAAAAACAATATGGGCCCTTCTCTTTAGACGAGACTCAAAAGGAGCTTAAGTCGCGAGACGACTTAGACGATCTGACACTTTGGACTCCCGGCCAAAAGCAGTGGAAGTCTGTTTACGAATTCAACGCTGTGCTCGAGACACTAGGGCTTTCGCGAAGGTTGCATATGAGAGCGCCAATTCAAGGCGCGTTTCAATATTCTCAACACGGCAAAGCTGATGTTAGTTTCAATATGTTTTCAATAAGTGAAAACGGACTCGGAATCGAAGGCGAAACAGGCTCTTCTCCTGGAGAGGTCATCGAGGGCAAAATTAAGTCGCGATTTATTGGGGTCGATATTTCCGTGAAGGCAAAAGTCATGCACTGCGAACGCGGTACCGTGGGTTTGGAGTTTTTGCAAATCACCGAAGAAAATCGCGCACTCATAAGGAACTACGTCGCTAAATTTCAACCCGGCGCTAAGGCCGCCGCATAAAGGTTCTGCCGGCAGTCTGGTGGAATGACTTTGTAATTTCAAAGGTTCTAAGAACCTATTAATTAAAATCTAAATCAAACTCAGTAACCGACAAAATTGGTTTCAGATCATAGTTTTGACCCACAGAGGTTTGCTGTGAATGAGAGCAGGACTCACCGAAGACAAGTTGAAACTCGGAACAAAGGTAAAAATATTTGGGCGACTTTTTAAAAGATCTCGCAGCCAGTTTTGGATGTTAGCAGAGGAACTTACCGTAGATGGTCTGACCTATAAATTGAGATAAATCGACGCTGTGCAGGTAGGATTCAACTGGTTATTTCTCTAGCCGAACACAATCGCTTCGATCGCTCTAGCCGAACACAATCGCTCTTCTTAATTCTCTGCGCCTCTTCGCGCCGCCAACCTCACGAGGAACATACGGTAGATAACCGATCGCTTCAAGTGTGTTTTCGGCCAAATACAAAGACAGTCTTTTGAAATCCCTACCCCATTCCACGATGCGAGTATAGGGCCGAAAATCCCAGAATCTCTGCTTCGGGAGTTTAGAGTCTTTTAGACGACTACGCGAGGCTGATCCAATACTGCCTCGTTGAGTATTTAGAACTAATCGAGCGATCAGGCCGCTCACAGACCTTATGAAATTTTTGTAAGAGTCTCGTGTCGAAGGAAGAATCACTAGATGCAAATGGTTCCCACCATTGGCAAATCGATAAACTTTCACGCCAAATTGCTTCGCCTGCTTATGAATAATGCTCTCGATAGCGTCATCTTTACGAAGGAAGGAGTGCTGCCCCTTAGCTAGTGATGAGCGCAATACCAAATGCATGCTTTTGCGAAATGAAATGGGTCTTTTAACCTTAGGATTACTTTTTAAAAGGGATCCGCCGAACTGTCTTGCTATTTTATCTTCGAGTAACGCAAACCCAAGTTGTTTTTGATTGGTCTTTTTCATTTTTGGAGTGACCTCTTTGGTAAAGCTAAAGCATTTTGGTAGCGATGTCAAAATATTTTTTACTCAAAGGAGCTGTCGCCTTTAAACAGTTTGTTGACTTAGACTCCATGCCACTTTGTGCGGGGGATGACCGGACAGGACAGGGCGGAATTAAGTGCTCGGCTTAAATATCCCGGATTGCTTCTTCAAGGACTCACGCGAGCAAACACAGATGTGGACTGGTATTTTTCTTTTGTACTTTTTCGGAGTGTTCTTCTGTTAGTTCTCTCACCGCAACAACAATACTTTCACTGTTAGCAATTCCCAATTCTTTCGCGATGGAGTGGGCCGTGGCGTTGAGATAAGCGCCTGCTCAGGATTGGCAATTCGTTGATTTGACACAGTCTAAAGCCAGTATCCTTTGACTAGTTATATCGTATAATTCCATTTGCATTTTTATTGGCAGATCTCGCACTTCACAGTTGAAGGTAGGAGATTGGCTTTTCGCATAAGAACTGCTGACGAATCACTCTCGGCGTTGTTGACTGTGCAGACGCACTCGTAGAACTGCACGTGCAGGTATGCGGAGTCAATTATGGGGCCTCGTGCCCGCGGTTACACGGAGCCACTGTAGAACTAGGCGTGGGTTAACCAAATACTTCTCTTGTTAATTTGTGTAGCTGGTCTTTGTTGCGAGTAATTCTAATGAGATTGTTTCGTTTTTATTTCCGACCTCAATCGAAGCGGCCTCACCTAGCTTTGAGACTACTTGTGGCGTAGAGATTACTCCGTTAGGCGTTTTATTGGCGTCTACAACAATGTACTCCATATACAAAGTATCGTTTTTAACCTCTGTGATTCGTCCAAGAACTGTAAAACCTTCCTTCGCGTTTACTAGGGTGGTCCAAATTTTATTGTCTTTTGAAAGAATCAACTCACCCGCGTTTTCGACGTTCTTTTTACCGGTACGATATTTAAAATTAGTTTTGACCAGGTATCCTTCTGATTTTTCAATGACTGCGAATGCTGGCATAGCAAAAGTTGCTAGAATCAAAATAACCGTAAAATGTCTCATGGCTTGGCCTCTCTAAATTGTTGATTCAAAAATTGTACGCAATCAAAGTAGCAAGTAAAGGAATTTTTGCTTCGCTCTTCAAATGAACTCTCGCTCTTGGAATAAACTCTCGCCGCTAGGCCCTTAAGACCAACAACATTTTAACTTCATCTACTATTGAAGTGACCTTCTTAAGACAAGCATCTTAAAACAGAGATTCTTCTGGCTTCTCTTCTGGTTCTTTCATAACAGCAAAGTTGATTTCTGAAGCTCCAGCTTCAGTGACGGTGTACATGACCTTTTTTATAGTTAAGAAATCTATAGCTTTGTCGGCTTGAACTGTAACATTTCGAAAGTCAGTCTCTTCTTCTTGGGGAGCCCCTTTCTTAGAGTCAGAGACCACTCCTCTTACAATCGTTTTAAGTTCACCCTTTCTCTCGACTTCCTTTGCTTTAATTGCCTCAATCAAACGATTGTGAAGGCTTGAAATCATCCAATCTGACTGCTCCTTTACGTCTGTAAAATCCGCGACTATCTCTTGATCAAGTAGTATTTGAGTATTTGTAACCGTCACTACGTGCGCGGGCTTGAGATCCTTCACGGCTGATGCCCTTGGCAGTTCAACATCTTTACGTATGGGAATAACTTCCCCCGTTTGATTGTAGTTCTGGAGCAGAAATATCACGAGAACCGTGAACATATCTACCATGGCAGTCAAAGAAAGGAACGCAACCATCCTCTTAGGCCCTTTGAGCATTTTCTTATTACGCCGATCCCGTTTGCCCGGGGGATGGATTGCCATTAGTTAACCTCCGCCGTTGCTACTGACACCTCTGGAAACCCTGCCTTTAGCAAGGTGTCCATACCGCGAATCATGTCTTCGTAGGTGAGATTGTCAGCAACCGATAATATGGAATCTGACTTTTCTGGATACTTTTCTTTTACTTGCTTTAGATACACAACAAGGGACTCATGATCGAACAATCCTTCTTTTAGCGGAAACCCCACTATTTGATTTCCGACACGTAGACTGTACCCACTGGCATCCATTCTAAGAGTCAGCAACAAGTCAGGACGAGGAGGAGGATCAACCTGCCCAGTGTCGTTTTGCTTACCATAGATTGAAGTACCCAGCTGGATCATTGAAACCTGCGTCCAGACGGCAGTGATCAGCAAAAAGATAATACAAACGCTCATTAAGTCGATAAATGGAACGAGGTTTAGATCTACGTTTATATCATTCTTATCGTTTGAATCGCCGCCAATACTCGCCATTTGTTCCTCAGAATTTTAGTTTGTCTCGGTTCGCCACAACCAAGTTCATGAGTGTCATACTACTTTCAACCATATCATTTGAAAGTCGATTAGAACGAACTTGAAAGTATCCGTAAAAAATGAGCGAGGGTATCGCAATCGATAAGCCGAACGCTGTACAATTAAGAGCGTGCGAGATACCTAGCGAGAGCATCTCCGCCTTTTGTGCCGGGTCTGCTTTTTCAACAGCACCAAACGAAGTAATTAGACCAACAATCGTTCCAAGAAGACCTATGAGTGTGGCGACGTTTCCGAAAACAGCTAGAAAGCCAGTCCACCCCTCTATCTTCGGCGTCTCCCTTAATACCGCGCTATCCATAGCAACCTGAATTTCTTCGTCAGGCCTTTTGTTCGCTGCCTGTACCAACCCCGCCTTCAAGGCATTCGAGAGGGGCGCAGGTCTTTGATCACAAAAACTTATCGCTTGCCTAAGATCTCCTCGTAAAATCATTCCAAAGAGAGTGTCGGTAAATGATTGCTTGTCTAGGGTCATCCTTTGAAAGGCTAGAAAGCGCTCGATAATGAGTGCCACGACAAGAATACCGACCGCCGCAATGAAAAACATTGAGACGCCACCATCTTGAAAGGCTTTGACGAGCCAATGCGCTTGTTCAACTTGTTGAGTGGGTTCCACGTTAAAAATCCTCCTTCATGTTAATTCTGCGATGCAAATACGAAAGGATATACCACCTCGGCCTCTTGCCCTGGCGGTGGATCAGGAAATCTCCAAGTTCGAAACTTGTTTACAATACAAGTTTCGACTTCGGAGTTGTTCAGCGATGAAGTGTCCACATTAGCTGACCCGACTCGTCCTCTTTCTACTATTGTCCAACGAATAACTACTTTTCCAAATAAACTCGGGTTTCGGTTGAGTGCCCGTTCATAACAAGATTTAATCTGACGCAAGTTTTGAAGAATAACTCTTCTAATGGCTTCCTTGTCGATAGTTCCGGTAAACGCTTCTTCTGAACCACCGGGTATAATTTTAGTCCCTTTGATGCCACCAAGACCGCCGTCTCCGTAACCAGTGACGCCCCCGCCACGACCCTTCGTATTCACGCCTGCTATACCAACAGTGGCTGTGCCACTGCCTCCCTTACCAAGCGTTTTTAGACCCGGCTCCGAAGCCGAAGAATTATCACCTGCTCCCAATCCACCCTGGCCTTTTGCATCTCGACTTAGTCCCCCAACAACGTCAGAGCCACTTACGGCTTTTTCAATTGCTGATTGCGTGCCTTTGGTACCGAATACGCTCAGTAAGCCTGTCTTTCTCACATCACGAGGGGCAGGCGCTGCGGCACCCGCTTTTTCTCCTGCACTTTTGTTCGCTGTACCTGATGTGCCTTTGCCGATGTTTTTCGAGGTCAACCTTACTTCATTCGATTGAGAATTATTCGGAGCCGCCTCAGCAGGAGTTTTTTCCGGCAACCTGATGGGTGAACCCGCCGCAGGCTGATTAGGCTTAGGCGTATCTTGCAGCCCTTGCTCGGCTACTTTCTGAGGTTGCGAACGTTTTTTATAGACAAAAACTGCCTTGCGCAAAACCTCTTCTTCAACTTTGTCTTCTTCCATAATTTCAGGGCTATACACAGCAAAGTAAAGTGCAGCAATCGTGGTGAAAATAATGGTACCAACAATTGTAGCTAGCTCTGATGTAGAAAAGAAAAGGAACGGTGCGAGTGCAGGCTTCGGACTCGGTAAACGGTATCTTATGTAAACGGATACCCCATCGCTGAACTCGACTTGAATCAGCTCCTCTTGTTGAAGATTGATCCAGTAGCCTCCGGCAGCAGGCGTGATCAAACTCTTAGAGATCAATTCCGAAAAAGTCATAATACTTTTTGAAGACTTCACACAACCAACAGAGTTTGCCTGAATAAATATCTGCACTCCGCGATCAATTTTGATCAGAGGCTGCCCTTGAAATCCCATTCCTATGAGCGGCAGAAAAATCTGATTCTTAGGATGGTTCCCGACGTAGAAGGTTCCTGGGCTATCGAAATGGTAAGTCGAAATAACTCGGTCTCGCCACCCCACGAGAACTTCAACTTGGCTTCCCTTTGTGAGCTCAAGGGATTCAATAAGATCAGGGCCTGTGGGTTCAATTTTTGGTTCGCGGCTTTTACTATAGGCAGACTGCTCCTGCCCTCTGAGAGGTAGATCAATATCCGGAATTATTTCTGTAGCCCCTTGAGAGGATGATGCGACTATTTCACTCGATCGAATCTCATCTGGTGCAGTGACCAGGGGAACTACGTCTGGAATCTTCTTTATCGGAACTGACTTTTTCTCAAAAGTCTTTTGAGGAGCCTTCGGCTTAACCAGAGACTCATCGCTTTGTAGCGTATCCGCTTCCTTGGCAGGTGGTTTCTCCGTTTGTGCCGAAGTCATTTCTTTAACAGGTACTGTCTTATTGCTTACTGTGTCGGAGCCTTTTCTTCGAGCGCCTTCTGCGCTCGGTTCAACTTTTACACTACTAAAATCCAAATCCAATTTTGGAATAGGCTTCTTCGAAGGGGGCGGTGGAGGCGGCGGAATTACTACGTTTTGAGTGGGGCCAGGAGAAACCTTGCGAGGAATTCCTACAAAATATTCAATCTGAAATGGACCAACACCAATTCGATCCTCAGACTTTATCTTTGCATCTAGAATTCGCTCCCCGTTCAGTAAAGTTCCTTTTTCAGAACCCAAATCACAAATGTAGTGAGCATCCTGTCTTCTCTCGATCATGCAGTGGATTGAGGAAACTTCGGGAGCATCAAGCCGAACCTGAACGTCGGCGGCTGCTCCGACAACTATCTGTTCGTCTGTCAGCTGCTTCACTTCCAGCAGTTGACCCATTCTATAAATGCGAAGAATTACAGGTTCGCTCAAGGATTACCACCGGATCTGAGGTCGTCTGAATATCTTCGCATTTCAGGCAAGAAATTATCCCGCATTTTGATCATACGTCCAAAATCAATTTGCTTTCTTTGTAGCAGATAAAACAACTCTGGCTTTCTGAGTTCACCCTCAACAAGCTGATCTTCAAAGTTAATCTGTGTGCGCTTTTTATCGACGGTCTCTGCATTGACGACGGCCACACCTAGCTGGATTATTGAAAGAAGCAATAGTCTACTTATCATCTTTGGTATCCATCTGACTCTTTATGTCCTCTACAGTCCGTGAGATATCTTGACTATTTGTGAGTAGTCGAATTCGATTCAAAATTTCACGCGCTTTCTCGGGCTTCTTTTTATTTTCAACGAGAAGTCTCGCGTAGTTGAGGAGGATTTTCTCGTTACTAGACTTTTCTACTGCAGAATCTTCAAGTACCCCAAGAGCATCCCGCTTATCACCTAGACCCTCCAGACATAAGGCGTAGAGATTCGCTATTTCTACGTTTGTTTTGTTCTTTCGATGAGAAACTTTAAGGAGATCTTTTGCTCTATCATAAATACCCGCTTTTAAGAGCACTTGTCCGTAACCCAAAGCGGCACCATAGTGATCACCGTCTTTCTGAAGTGCTTTTCGCAGCTCGATTTGAGCAAGTTCTTTTTCGCCCTCAAGCTCATACGAGTACGCCATAAGATAAAAGTAGTTCGCGGAGTTCTTGCTCTTTTCGCTAATTCTTCGCATAACCAGGCGGCCCATCAACGATTTACCTTGTCCAAGGTAGGCTGCAGCTAAAACTAAAAGCGCTTCGTCATTGCCAGAACTTCTTTCTAGTACAGCTCTTGCTTGCTCCTTTGCCTTCTCGTAATTTCGCTCCTCGAGCGAACGCTTCATTTGCTGAATCTCGTCGGACGACACTTTTTTGGGCTTAGGTGATTCGTACTCCTGCTTTTCCGCCTCTGCTCCCGCATTAGCCGCAATCCCCTGCTGAGCCAAATTAGCCTGCGACGAATCAGACGATTGGGAATTTTGTTCGTCTTTTATGGATTCTTTAACCGCGTCGGATTTTAAAGTAGATGTTGAGCTACAACCCAAGAAAGTCACTAGAAGCTGACTATAAACGATGAACGCCACTGCCTGTCGGGCAGTCGACTTACTCAAAATAAAAATACTCGCTTCTTTAAGCAAACTATATCTCCAGTATCAAAGGTAGGGGTACATCTACAATTTCTCCTGTAAAAACAGGCGTCTTACTTGCTCCAAGTCTCTTTAATCCACCTATAGCTTGAGCTGTGAAGTCAGAATAACTATCTAATTGTTGGCTCTTAGCAATGGCACTGCTGAAGTTTTCAATACTCTTTTGCTGTAAAGGTTCGCCGATTTTAAGAATCTCTTTCCTGTAGAGATCGGCCTCTTCCGCGGTGAGTCCGCTTGGAAGTGGTGCTTTGATCAGTTGCTCAGCAATGTCTTCGTAGGCAAGGCCGAGAGTCGCAAGCGCGCCCACGATGTATTTCGGACTATCAATTTTAATAACTTTTGCTAGCTCTCTGTTCAAAGCATCTAGCTTTGCCAATTTTTCTTTGAGAACTTTTGCTTGAGTATTTGGATTCCTTGGAATCCTTAACTTCCGATATTCTTCAAACTGTCTCTGAACATCGGAAAACTGGGCCTCTGCAAAATACTCTTTCGAAATGTCGTTGGTACGGCCCTTAAGCCGTCCGTAGACGAGCTCCGTCAAATCGTACCACCTGTCGGAATCCGCAGTTTTCCCCATTTTACGATTCAGCCGAGCTAGCATTGCATGAGCTTCAACAACTCGGTCTGGGTCTCTAGGGTTCTCTTTGAGATATCGTTCATAAGTTTTGCCGGCAGAGAAATTCTTGCCGCCTCGTTGATACATTTTGGCGATTCGAAAAAGTGCAAGTGGCCTTTCGGCAGATGGCGCCAAATCATAGAACTTTTCAAACATCTGTATAGCAGATGAGTCTTGCCCGAGAGCTTCGTATATAACTGCCGCATTAAAGGCGTAGTCAGCCGCTTTAGGGTCTTTGGGATTCGCTTTGATAAAGCCACGAAGTTCGTGAGCCACCTCTTCAAATCTGCCGGAGAGTTCAAACAACCTTATTCGTAAGTCAAATGCCTGTCGCTCAAGCTTTCCTTTTTTGGAATCTGGCAAAGCTGCAAACTTTGAATGCATTTTAAGAGCCCTGGCATTGTCACCGGCTCGCTCAAAATTTACCGCAGAATTAAAAATTGCCGCTGGCAACAGTGTAGACTTGGCATGCTGCAACGAGAATTTTTCAAAAGCTTCGGCGGATTCGGCGTACTTACCTGAAGTTTCTAGCTCTTGCCCTTTCTTGAATGATGCCTTTTCGACAACATCTTGTACATCAAGCTGGATCTCTGCCGTCTTTAGGCCGGGCGTCTTGAGAATTGTTTGACCAGCCCTTGCTAAAGATTCGTAGTCCTTCCGGAGATTGTAGATATCTAAAATAAGATTCGCTGAATAAACAGCTGACTGTGACTTAGGATGATTTTTCACAACGTTTTCGAAATAAACAATAGCCTTGTCAAAATGGTTGTAGGAATAGTGCAAGCGGCCCAGCTTAAACGTAATATCTTCAACTTTAGTTCCTTTCGGAAATTCGGAGATGTATTGATCGCCAGCTTGGATAAAGGCCAACTCTTTCTCGCCGAACCCTATTGGCTCCAATGAATCACCGGCTTTTCTCCGAACGTCTTCTTCTTTCGGCAAAGGCTTCTCGTAGGCGAGCACTTGATTGAGCACAGAGTCTTCGTAATACTTGCTGCCTTTAGCATTGGCAGCTACCCACTTGTACTGATCACCGGCAAGTTCATACTCTTTCAAATCATAGAGTAACTCGCCGAAAAAGAATCTCATTTCAAACAGCTTATCTGTGTTAGAGAAATTTTTCAGATAAAGTATGTATCCACTTTTTGCAATCTGCCTTACAACATTAGAACCAGAGTTTTGAGCTGTTTGGTGCTGCTGCAAAACATATTCTCTTAAGGTCTTTTCGCGAAGGTCCTCAGATTTCTTAGTAAGATCCGCATCGTTTTTGTTTGCCTGATACCAAGCACTACTATTGCTATAGCTTTCAATCCACCGGAAGAGTTCACGACGAAAAACTCTTCTGTCCCCTCCACCGAGATAGTTTTGAACGATTTGATATTGGTATTCGAAGGCCTTTGGAGCAGTGGGATTGCGATCTAAAAGCAAACTAAACGTATATCGAGCCTCTTCCCTTCTGCCTTTGTCTGAGTAGACATAGGCAAGCCGCTCGAGCATTTCCCAAGCTTTCTCAGCACCGACGAGAGAACTGAAGTATCGAAAAGCTGTTTCATAGTTTCGCGATTCGCCGAAAATAGGTACAAGATCTCTAAGGGCCTCGTTAACTAGGCGAACACGACTTACTTTACCGAATCGCGAATCTGACTTTTCTTCTTCGCTCTGGCCGAAGCGAATCACTTTTTCGAGACTCGAAATTGCATTTTCAATTTTGCCTAACCTGTATTGACACCAGGCCGCTTTGTAAAGAGCAAAGGAGAAGACGCGTGAGCGCTTTTTCTGGATAACCGCTTGGTAATTATCAAGCGCCTTAGCCCACTGTTCGTTCTCAAAGTAAAACTCCCCTAATGCAAAGAAGCTTTCAGTGATGAAGACACTCTTCGGAAATCTTTCAGTAAGTATCTCATAGTAGCGGGCACCCTTTTTGACGTCTCCAATTTCAAAAAAATTATATCCTACAAAAAACAAAGCTTGATCTGCGTCTTTGCTCTTGGGGAAGTCTCTCAGGTACCACTCGTAAAGTTGAATTGCCTTGCGATTAAATTTTTGAGGCTCGGCGAGATCAATGGTTGGCTTCCTGCCTTTTTGACCTCTCTTGAGCCATGCTTGTACCTTTTTCTCAAAGTCTTCTTGCTTGCGAAACTCAATAAGCCTGGCCTTCTCTATGTATAGCTCAGCCAATCGCAACCAAAGCTCGCCTCTTCGATCTGTCTTCCGATATTTCTGGGTTAGCTGATAGAGTTGATCGATCTCGTCATCGACAAGTCTCTCTAGTTTTGCCTCACCGGTTTCGGCTGCCACAAAATTCTTAAAACTACTGGGCGGCTTAATCATTTCAAGATTGTAGGAGCGTGCCTTTCGATCTGGCTTTGCAACTGGAGGCAATGAGATGCGCGCCTTTTTAATATCAATTGAAGACTTCTTGCTGTTTCGTTGAATGCGATTAAGCAAATCACTTACACGCTTTTTATCCTGTTTGGCAGCTAGCTCCTGCCCGGCACCTAAAAAGGTGGCTACTGTAAGGATTGTAGTTAAAACAACTCGACCAAGCAAAATGCTGCCCCCTTAAAAGCCCTAATTGCAGCTCTGAACTCCCACATAATGATAGTTGCCAATCTCATCTAACCAATACTCGCCATCGGACGGCCAATATTCATAACCATTTTGGATATAAAAATCCCTCTCGTTGTCGGAGTCGATCTGCGTATCTGTACCCTGCGCAGCGATCTCCTTTCTGAGCTGTTCTTTCTTCCCTCTGACGAGCTCATATCTGGAAAACTCAACTTGTTGAAACAGTGTCTGAAGTGCCGACTGGTGCCGACGAATATGAGAAAGCCCCCTTCTCCCAAGGTTTTGAACGACCTTATTCTTTCTTTCATTGAGAATTTTCTGGGACCAGTTACCGATTTTTGAATTCTTCCACGTTGCAGGCAAAGCGTTTACAACTTGAGCCTCTTGATCGAGCGCATCCAAATATCTTAAAAGATTTTGAACGTCCCCCTCTTTAAGGATACTTCGGAGCACTGAAAACGGGAGCCTCAGCTCGTCTTTTTTCTTTTTGCCCTCTTTGTATTCTTCAAACTTTGCTCTTAATGTCAGTAGCTGTTTAGCCGTTTCATTTGCGGCACCCTTCATCTTAGTGAAACGGTTCATCGCGTCCAAGACGGGTTGATATTGGTTATCAAAAAAGTCTAGGGTGATCTCCATCTCGTCGTACTGACAAATGAAAAGATAGACGAAGGCCCTCAGCAAAATGGATTCCGGAAGATAATGATCCTCGTAGTACGGAGAGTGCAAAGTGTGCATTTGGCTCAGAACAGAACGAAATCGAGCAGCCCGAAAGTGAGCCCAGCTGCCTTCAAAAACCGCATCATGCCAATATGGGGAGTCCAACGGAACCTCACCATAGTATTTAATGGCTTTTTCCCAATCTTTTGCTTGATAGAAAACTCTCGCCTTACCCATAAGCGCCATGACACGAACTGAATCATTAACCTTTTGACCGGTTCGAGAAGATCCTAGTCGATTGAATACTTGAATGGAGTCGTTCAATTGATTCATTTCAGCTAAAGAGAGAGCCTCAAGATACTTGGCCTGGATATACCACTCACTGCCTTCATTGACTTTTCGAAAGCTCTGAGCTGCTCCTGCTGGATCTCCTTTTGATCGCTGTATCTCACCGATTCTAAAAAGTAACATATCATGATTATTTTTAGGAAACTCACTGAGGCGCACTTTAGAAATAGCATACTTCAAAAGGCCAGAGTCATTCAGTGCGTTTGCAGAAAGCGAAAGCTTCTCGAGTGATTTTCTAACGTACTCACTGCCTCCGTCTCGCACGACCAAAGTAAATTGCACAGCGGCTGCTTGAAATAGTTTTAATTCAAAGAGCATAAGCCCTAATATATATCTCAACTGCATTCTCTTGCTTGCCAATGAAGGCTGTGAAATCAATCCATGTAAATCCATAGATGCTTCGACGTATTTCCCTGCTTTGGCCAACTCCAAAGCCCTGTTCAATTTTGTCTGCAGTACGTTTCGCTTGCGCGGAACGGCTCGACGACTCACCTTTTTCTTTGTCGCGCCCGTTGATGATTTAGCTTTTGCACGGTTCGGCTGGGCTTTTCGTCGTGACGACTGCGATTGCCCCATCACAGCTAGTAGAAAAATAGAAATCGCTATCCAGATTGTCGCTTTTTTCATCGGTATTTTGCCCCCGGGAAGAAAAAGCTGACGCCGAGATTGAGATGCATATCTATGAAGGACGACTCAGCCGAAGCGCCACGCGCCTTCGCCTGGTACCAGTACCAGCCAAGATCCCATCGAAGTGCCATTGACTTACTCAAAGCGAAAATTTGCCCAGTTCCTCCATGAAATGTGAGAGCTGGGTCAGGTTGATTAGTCTGCGTCATTCCCATTCCAAGCGAGAAGTACATATCAAATGGAACTATGGAGCGATTCGAGACTCCTAATTTACCGTAGATTGGTGACCACTTAACATCTGCTCCGTAATAAGAAGTTGGAGTTACGAGGGCATTGGTTAAAACTCCCCGCTTTTCTTTTAGATCTGTCGTAATCTGGCGCTCGGTAGAACCCATATACGAACCCGTAACTTCAACCGCCCAATACTCAGTAAAGCTATACGCCATTCTACCGGCAAACATCGACGACAAGAAGAATGCTTGATTGAGCACGATTCCCAATGACGGAAAGAACTCAAATCGATTCGTCTTCGGCAGGAACCTACGCTGAATAACAGCGATGTCTGAATATGCTGAAAGCTTTGTCAAATCGGAGGGTTTTTCATACACTTGTGCATTTGATTCTGCAGGGTTCTGCGCTTCTACCGCCTCGTCCACTGAAGGACTCGAGCTGCTTACATCCGAGGATGTTGAATCTTCAGCTTGTGAACCTGATGAGTCAACATCTCCGCCGTAGGTTTCTTCTGGGTAGGATTCTAACTCATCAAGAACTTGATCCACAGAAGATTGCGCTCTCAACGTGGGCGTTGAAAGAATTAAACCGATGAAAATTACGTTGAAAGCACGCAGCATTTTTATTCCTTATTTAAAGGATAGAGATATCTTATCAATTTTGAAAGTGATTCAGCCAGACCTAGACCGGACCTAGAGAATTAAAAAGCATTTTAACTAGAGCAAAAACAACACACCGACCGAAAACAGAATAGAAAACTGACTCGATTGTTCGTAGTCCGACACCTTGTATTTACGGCCACCAGTCACGGTTGGATCGTGACTTCTACTTGCTAGATTTGGTCCGGAGAACATCAGCCCTCTAAGATCAAGTCTAAGTCCGACTTTAGGGCTAAAGTAAAACCTTTGGCCCAGACCAAAAGCTAACCCGTACTTCGACTCATCTTCAAAAGAAATTAAAGCAGGACCAACACTGAAGTGTGTTGAAAGGTTTAAAATCGTCGATTTGGTTAAACTGACTTTTCCGTAAAACGGTTTCCAGTTGTAGAGTAGTCCCGCAATGTACTGAATTGCAGGTGCTACTGCATAGTCTTGAGCAGCTGAGGAAGCCTTAATACTTTCTGCATTGCTGGAAAGTTCTGAAGAAAGGAGCGTTCCAAAGACTTCAACGCCATGCTCTTCTGTGAAATGGTAAAGAGCATTTCCGCCAAAGGCTAGTGGCTGAAAGAATGGTTCGTTAACAGAATATCCAGCAAGCAACCCTAGTTCTACGCGCTTCTCGGTAACGACCCGGCGCCTCTTAACAGCTTCTGGATTGTCGAAAACTGGATAAACCGTTTCAGTTGCGAGCTCTTCCTCCGGAAATTCAATAGTCGCTCCGCTTGCGACTATCGAGAGAAAAAGCACCGAACTCGTCGCACACGAAACTGTAACAGCCTTTAATATTTGTTTAAAACTCACTCTCACTCCAATTTCGAATCTGACTTAGATTTCCTGAGCTTTACTCAAATCTTAAATCGAATCCGCTGGGAGTGTTAGCTTGACTCTTTCTACCGGACCTTGGCCTTGATAAGATCTTGTAAATGTAAAATTCCCAGTGGTTTCCGAGAATCTTGCCCCATTGAATCAACAACAAAGAGAACTTGAATAGAGTATTCCTCCATCAAGAAGAGTGCTGTTTCTGCCATTTCGTTTTGATCGATTGTCTTAGGCTTGCTCGACATTAAAGAAGCCACTTTCTCTTGAAGCGGGTTCTCACTTCGCTGAAGGCATCGCCTTATATCTCCGTCGGTGACAACACCCACCAGTCTTTCCTGGCTATCTGTAACTCCTACGACCCCTCTGACTTCCTTTGAAGTCATAACAGAAATTGCGTCTCGTACTAAGGAATCCATTCCTACAAGTGGAAGGTCGTCTCCGGAGTGCATCACATCTTTGACCCGAGTGAGTAGACGCGCTCCAAGTTTTCCTCCAGGGTGAAACTCTGCAAAATCTTCTGGGCGAAAACCTCTTCGCACCAAAAGAGACATCGCGAGAGCATCACCCATAGCCAAAGTTGCTGTAGAGCTCGCCGTAGGAGCTAGCCCCAGCGGGCAAGCTTCCTGCTTAACTTCCACGCAAAGGTGCACATCGCACAACTGTGCAAGCGTACTAGTAACACTTCCGGAAACGCCGACTATAGGAATCCCCTTTCTCTTACAATAAGACGTTACACCGCGAAGTTCAGAGGTTTCGCCTGAGTAACTGAGAAGCATTGCTACGTCGCCAGAAGAGATCACGCCGAGATCACCATGGAAGCTCTCGGCTGGATGTAAAAATACCGCCGGCGTACCCGTCGAGTTCAAAGTACTAGCAATCTTCCTTCCAATGTGTCCTGATTTGCCAATCCCTGAAACAATGACCTTCCCTTTCGCCTCATAAAGAGTTTCTACTGCCGAAACAAAATTCTGAGATATCGATTTGCTAAGATCGAGTACTGCCTTAGCCTCGATCTCTAAAACTCTTACGGCTTCTTTAATTATCTGATCCATCTCCATGACTACGCCACTCGCTTTTTCGTACGTTTACTTTTGGTTTGATGATCTAACGCCGCCTTCAGAAAGCTAGCAAACAGAGGATGAGGTGCCATTGGTCTTGAGCAAAACTCCGGATGATACTGAACGCCCAGAAACCAAAGATGCGATGGTATCTCAATAATCTCCACGAGGTCGCGCCCTCGACACTGGCCTGAAAACAATAAGCCATGTTTTTCAAATAGACCCCGATAGAGGTTATTAAACTCAAATCGATGCCGATGTCTCTCAACGATCGATGCCTTCCCGTAAATCTGCGCCGCCAAAGTTTTTGGCTTTAAGTCGCATGTGTAGGCACCAAGGCGCATAGTGCCACCCTTGTCTTTTATGTTCTTTTGCTCGTTCATCCAATCAATGACGTAACTGTAATCTTGACGACTCGATTCATTCCACTCGCGCGTTGTAGCATCTTTAATGCCGCAGACATTTCTAGCAAACTCGATCGCCGCAATCTGCATTCCGAGGCAAATGCCAAAAAACGGAACACCATTTTCTCTTGCGTACTTCACAGCGAGGAGCTTACCTGTAAAGCCTCTCTCACCAAAACCACCTGGGACAAGTATTCCTTGTGCCTCTGAAAACTTGCTTTTACAGTTAGCGGCCGTCAGCTCTTCACTATCGATATAGTCGACTTTAACTTCGGCGGCATTCGAAGCCGCACCATGAATAATAGCTTCATTCAAAGACTTATAGCTTTCCTTCAGGTTAACGTATTTACCGACAACTGCTATACGTACATGCTTCTTTGGATTCATCAGCCGATGAGTCATTCGACGCCACCCGGAAAGATCCTGACCTGAACGTTTAAGGTTTAACCTTTCAATAAGTTTAAGATCGAGCTTTTCTTTATGAAGCATCAAAGGCACTTCGTATATACTCTGAGCATTCACTAAAGGAATAACATTTTCAGGGATTACACTCGTAAAGAGGCCGATCTTTTTTCTGAGATCGATATCTATTGGGTGTTCGCTTCTGCAAAGCAGAAAATCTGGTTGAACACCAATCGCCCGCAGCTCTTTTACGGAATGCTGCGTAGGTTTACTTTTTAACTCGCCGGAGGACTTTAGGTAGGGCACCAATGTTGTATGTATAAAAACAGTATTTGCCATTCCATGGTCAACACGCATTTGTCTAATTGCTTCAAGAAAAGGCAGACTTTCGATGTCACCAATCGTACCACCGATCTCAACTAGCACGATTTCTGCGCCCTGGCCAACTTGATGGATTCGTGACTTGATCTCGTCCGTGATATGCGGAATCACCTGAACTGTGCCCCCTAAGTAGTCGCCTTTTCTCTCTTTGGCAATAACAGAGTCATATATCTGACCTGTCGAGACGCTGTTTGAACGACTCAGTGTTAGTGATGTAAATCGCTCATAATGACCAAGGTCTAAATCTGTTTCTGCACCATCATTTGTGACGTACACCTCGCCGTGCTGAAATGGCGACATCGTACCGGGATCGACGTTAATGTAGGGATCAAACTTCATAATATTGATTTTGTATCCCATAGACTCGAGCAAAGTCCCAAGCGACGCTGTCGCAAGCCCCTTACCCACTGAGGATGTAACCCCTCCTGTTACAAAAATGTATTTCCTTTGAAAGTCCTTTCTGCCTCGCGCACCCAGCAGCTTCTTAGCTGTCCGAGATTTCTTCTTTGAAACCACATTTCTACTACTTGAACTTTTTCGTGCTGAAAGTCTTCTCGTCGATTTAGTGTTCATATCAAAACATTCTACCTTTCAACTGTTTTTCAACTCTCTCAACATCATGAGGATAATCCACTCCCCAACTCTCAGAGTCGACTTTTACAACTTTAATTCTTGCTCCCATTACCAGAGCTCGTAGTTGCTCCAGGCCTTCTGATTTTTCTAGATTTGTATCTCCGCGCTCACAAAACTTCTGCAAAAAAGATCGCTTAAATCCATATACGCCAATGTGTTTAACTACCGAATCGATATCTAATGAAAATGGTTTTCGGCTAAACGGAATGGGCAGCCTGCTAAAGTAAATAGCCTCTGAATTGTCATTTAAAACTATTTTTGCAGTTTGCTGGGAGTTGAGCTCCTCGACATCTAGAATCGCTCGGGCAAGTGTTGCCATTTGAACTTCACTATCAGTTTCGAGTGCCTCTATAAGTAGATCAAGGGACTTCGGATTTAGCGTGGGTTCATCGCCTTGAAGATTGATGACTATATCGCAATCACTACCCTCCACGGCTTTCCAAACCCTGTCTGTACCCGAAGGTAAATCTGAATCCGTTAGAACGGCACTTACATTTTCTTTTTTAGCCAGCTCTAAAATTCGCTCATCGTCGGTTGCAACAATAACTTCGTGGGTGAGGCGACTCTTTTTGGCTACGTCGATAACCCACGCCAACAAAGGGCGCCCCAACAATGGATGAAGCGGCTTTCCTGGAAACCGAGTGGAACCATATCTTGCTGGTATTACACACAACGCCTTCATTGAGAACCCTTGATCCAGTTCTGATAGACTTCTTTTTTAAAGGCCAACATATTTTCACCTGATTTTGTGGATACCTGCCAAATATTCTCCACCGAAGACTCCTGCCGAAGAGCTCTTAATTGCTTTGCTCGCTCAACTTTACCTAGCTTATCTATTTTAGTTTGCACAACTCCGAATTTTAAATCCAGATGCTTGCAGAATTGAAACAATTGATCTTCTTGATCTGTCCACTTTCGCCGCACATCCATTACTAAAACAAACGCCACCAAACTCTCTCTTTTTGAAAGATATTCTTCAATCATCTTCTTCCAGCCAGCTATTTCTTTGCTGCTTCCTTTAGCAAAGCCGTAACCTGGAAGATCTACAATTACGTACTGGTCCTTGAGCCGATAAAAGTTGATCAAACGAGTTTTGCCAGGCGACGCACTCACTTTTGCGACTTTACTTATTAAAAGTGCATTCACCAAAGAGGACTTTCCGGCATTCGAGCGGCCAGCGATGGCTATCTCACCGAAAGAGTGGTCAGGATATTGCCCCCAACGAGCGGCGCTACCAAGAAAGAAGGGGTGCGAGCTTAATGCCATAAGCGATCTCTTTTACCAAAGAAAATATCCTTTGGCACTAGGGCGTGTCCTCATTTGGTCGAACTACTGCAAAAGCCAATTTAAAGCGACCTCAGCGTTGCTCGACGGCGCCATAGAGGCGCTGTGGCTTCTCCTCGCGCCTTGATCTCGCATTAAATTGACTTTCTCGCGACGCTCGCCCAAATGAGGACACGCCCTAAATCCATTCTCGAAACTGAGACTCCCAACGAAGAAGATTTAAAGGGAGTTCACAGAGCCTCTGCAACCTCGCCCGTAGAGCCCGGCATGAAACTTGATGACAGCCACTTTTGTAAATCAAACCGGGAGGACAAATGAATTTACCAGAACTGATCGAACTAGAGACCCAAGACCTCTTACCGATCTCGGACTTTGCGAAGATCGGAAGCGACAAATCCAGCGAAATCGTACTCGATGGGACTGATGTTGAACTGCGTCATGCTCAAGTATTTATGCGAGGGTCGGACTGGTGGGTCCGCGACCTGCAGTCGAAATCGGGAGTATTTGTCAATGAGGTGAGGGTCGTCGAAGCAGTCATCAAATCCGGAGACCTTATTCGCCTTGCCAGCTGCGAACTTCTCTTTAGAGAGCCGTGCAAGGAATCCGAAAATATGGTTGGCGAAGGAGAGCTTAAAAGCCGCAGTCCTGCTCTGCAAAAAATATTCAAATCCCTACCTAACATTGCTCGATGCGACTTCCCCGTGCTTCTCACTGGTCCCTCTGGAGCCGGCAAAGAAGTCGTAGCGGCGCAGCTACATTCGCTTTCTCTAAGAAACATTCGCCCTATGGTGAGCGTGAACTGCAGTGCTATGTCTGCACAGTTAGTGGAAAGCGAACTCTTTGGTCATGTTAAGGGCTCTTTCACCGGAGCCACGCAAGATCGCAAGGGGGCTTTCGAAGCGGCGCGAGGTGGCACACTGTTTCTCGACGAAATTGGCGATCTCCCATTAGATCTTCAGCCAAAGCTTTTAAGGGCGCTCGAGAATCGAGAAATCCGCCCCGTAGGAAGCGACAAAACCGTCAAAACCCAGTGCCGTATCATTGCGGCAACTCACAAAAACCTCTCTGCGGCCATTTCTAACGGCACTTTCAGAGAAGATCTCTATTTTCGCTTAAATGTTATCCAGGTAGAGTTGCCGGGCCTTTTAGGACGAATCGAAGATTTCGAAGAACTACTTATTAGTTTTGCAAGAGAGTACAAAGTGCGATTTTCTATCGCTGCCATTCAGGCTCTAAAGAAATGTCCGTGGCCCGGAAATATCAGAGAGTTAAGAAGCGTTGTACAGCGAGCAAAGGCGCTTTTTCCGGATGAATATATATTGCCAGAGCACCTCAGCACTATTGCCACGAAAGAGATCAATGTGGCTGCCACGCGGGAAGGGTCGCTCTCAGTGGTTAAGGGCATAGAGAGGGATCTTATGATTAAGAATTTAGAGCGACACTGCGGAAACCAAAAACTCGCTGCACAAGAACTGGGTATGCCCAAGAGCACGTTCAATGATCGTTTGAGGTACTACGGAATAGATGCTCGTCAATTTCGGGTTTACAAACAAGCTTGAATTGAGCGTTTAGCGGTTAAGGTTTAGCGTTTAAGGTTTAGTGAGAAAAGTTTTAAAATTTATATCTTGAACGGAGCCTCCGTTAAGAGCTCCGTTGATAGATTTACGAATCGCAATCTTTATCTTTTTCTTGCCGATAACAGAAGTATATTCGTCGTAAGTAAATCCTTCAGAGACTCTTTGAATCAAATCGCTGAATTCTTTTTGGCGAGCTTTAATCTCAACAGCGCTCGCTTCATTGCTGGCAATAATATACAAGTCAAACGCCACCATCGGGTTCGGCCCTGAACTCCTAGACGGTTTAATATTGACGACGATCTTTTCAAAATGAACGGGCTGGTCTTGGTGGTTTTCGGGATTTCTTATCCAGATGCTTTTTTCAGACTTTTCAGTCATCCACATCACATCGAAACCTTCATAACGACCATACACTTTTTCGCCGAAGCGAATTGAGCGCCATGGTTGAAAAATAATCATCGCTGGAGCACCCATCAAGCAAACGATCAAAAAGTAAAACTGAATCTTTTGCAATCTAGTCAACTTTGAGACGAAAGATCTTATACTGTCCCGTGAACCCCGAACAGCACTCAGAATACTTTTTAAGCCGCTTATAGTGCCGCTAAAACTAGGGGCTTTGCTGAAAACACGATGAGCGGCAGAGACAATGCGCCCCTTAACTTTCTGAACAATCAGTAAGGGAGCTTGAAATACAAGCTTGAATCCATTTTGAACAAGAGATTTTTTCGACTCTTGCGAATTGGTGGCAACGACATTATCCGAGATATCGCTGGCCAGACTGTTGAGGCCTGTAAGAAATGTTGGATCTGCCTGCTCCAAAATTTCATCCACCGAAACGACAGCTTCGGCATTTTCCTGGCCCTTTTCTTCATTCTGCTGGCTTTCCGACAATCTGCATCTCCTCGCGACACGGGACCATGATTAGAAGATATCAAATCCTTATGATTCTGACCCTTTTCTGAAAATTAATAGCTCGACCAAGTGCCAGTTTAAGGTTTGAATTTTTTAAAAAATGTCGAGCACCTCAACATTATAAGCCGATTAGAACAAGTATGAAGGTGAATTCTCAATTAAAGATTCTAAAATCTGTTTGTCCCGCTGTGATCTTTCTTCATGTTGCTGGCTGTGCTCAAATGCAAAGGTCACCAGAGTCGGGTTACGCCAACTATAGTTTCGAATCTGGCGAACCAAGCTATCTCAGATCACAGTCTAAAGAAAATTCGCACGAAGCATTAGAATTTGAAAAAGTTCGTTTACTGAGAGAACTAGAATCTCAAATATCCTCTCATGCAGAGAGAATCCAATACTTTGAGGTAGAAAGCCAATTTAGAGATATCGACGACAAAATATTGTATTTAAGGCTCAAAAATAAAAACAAGCAAGCATGGCTCCAGTCGAAAGGAATTGATCGAAAACCGGCTTTCGATGGACAAGTTCAAGAAATAGTTGATAGAGGCGACATTGCAATTGGAATGAATAGACTTGCTGTTACTGAAAGTTGGGGGGAACCCGACTCACGGCAAACTGCCGGCGAACCAGGTCTTGGCAAAGAACGCTGGATATACCGCTCTGAAACGCCAACTCCGCAGGGGTTCGTCACCAAAAAGAAAATCCTCTACTTCGAATTCGGAAGAGTGGCCGGATGGAACGTCAAATAAGAACTAGTGCGCATCACCCCAATTTTGCCCCACACCCAAATTCACTTTTAAAGGAACGTTGAGTTTTGCAGCTGATTCCATTTTTTCAGTGATCAGCTCTGAGGCAGCTCCTACATCGGCGTCATTACATTCAAATACAAGTTCATCATGCACCTGTAAAAGCATTTGAGCCGGGCACGATCGTAGTGAAAGCATTGCCAACTTCACGATGTCTGCCGCTGTTCCTTGAGCTGGTGCATTTATCGCTGCTCTCTCACCAAATTTTCTAATTGAAGCGAGTCTAGACTTGAGCTCAGGAAGGTATCTTCTTCGCCCAAAGAGCGTCGTGACGTAACCCTTTTGATGGGCCTCTTCTACTTTGCTAACCATAAAACCTTGCACTTGCGGAAACTTCAAAAAATAACGTTCAATAATGCTGGCTGCCTCTTTTCGAGGAATTCCCAGATTCTCAGAAAGCCCATGTGCGCCCATACCGTAGGCCAATCCAAAGTTTACAGCCTTGGCAACACGCCTTTGTTCGGAAGTGACTTGGGTGATGTCTGTAGAAAAGATTTCAGATGCCGTCGCGCTGTGTATATCTTGATCTCTCTCAAAGGCCGATATGAGACCACGATCCCCAGTTAAGTGAGCAATCACCCGTAGCTCTATTTGTGAGTAGTCGGCAGAAATGAGCTTCTGCCCAACATTTGCGACAAACGCGTTTCTGACCTTGGCGCCTCTCTCTGTGCGTATGGGAATATTCTGAAGATTGGGATTGGTACTCGAGAGCCTTCCCGTTGTTGTCACGGTCAAATTGAACTCGGAGTGAACTCTGTGAGTTGCCGGGTCCATAATCTCCGGAAGCGCATCCACATAGGTCGATTTTAGTTTGGTCAATTCTCTGTAATCCACAATCATTTTACAAATGGGGTGCTTATCAATTAGCTTTTGTAAAACATCAGAGTCGGTTGAAAAACCCGTCTTTATTTTTTTTATAACCGGCAGTTTGAGCTTCTCAAATAGAATGACTGATAACTGTTTGGGGCTTGAAATCAAAAAGGCTTCACCGGCTTCTTTGTGAATTTTTGCTTCAATCGATTTGATATCTTTCGTTAGGTCCGCGGCCTGAGCGCTTAGTTGAGACGGGTCGATGAGAATCCCTCGCTCTTCCATATCGTGAAGCACCGAAAGAAGTGGTAGATCGACATCATTATAAATATATTCCAAACTATCTCTCTTGAGACTTTTCCTAAATTCTTCTTCAAGCTTTCTATAAAGAGCATGAGTTTTTTCTGCTGTGAGGTATTCAGGGACTTTGAATCCAAGGTAGCGCTGGGTTAAATCTGACAAGTGCAATTTTTGACCCGGATCAAGAACATATCCCGCCAGGCAAAGGTCAAATTTCGCCTTTGGTGTGCGCACCGGAAATCTTCGCCACACAGACTGAAGAGAGTGCGCACTCCATAAGAAGTCCCGGCTGTTGAGCCAATCGAGCAGAACCGCTTCTTGAGAATTAATTTTGTAGGCGATGCCATCTTTCTCTTTTGTAAGATGAAGGTACTCCCCATCGATGTAGGCCCAAATAGCCTCTCCCCGTTCAAAGTATTCTTGGGCCTGAGACAAACTGATTTCTTTAGCGGTACTTACCACAACCGATTCAGACTGGAGTTCTAACTGCATCTGTGAAGAGTTTTGAAAAACCGCGGCTGGCATAGGAATTCCATGAGCCGGCGTTGATTCGTGCAAGTTTTCTTCCCCTTGTGTGTCGTTGAGAAAACCGCCTCCATTGGAACGAAATACATTTGGGATACTTAAATTCTGGATGCCTCCTGTGACTTCAAAAACCTTGGAATTCTTAGCATGGTCACTCCTACGGGCGTCGTTCATAGAAGGATCACTCTTAGAGGCGTCACTTTTAGAGGCGTCACTTTTGATGGTGACACTTTTGCTTTCGCTTCCTAAGAGTTTGGTTTCTAAAGATTTAAACTCAAACTCTCGAAGAAGAACTCTCAGTTCTTCACTACGCGGTGAACTCTTGCTGAGTTTCCCAACGGATAAATCAAGCGGTATATTGCATTCAATTGTTGCCAATTTTCTCGACAAAAAAGCACTCTCTTTGCCCGCTTCGAGTTTGGTCTGAAGTGACTTGTTCTTTATGTAATGCAAGTTTTCGTAAATACCCTCTAGGTTTGTATACTCTTGCAGCAATTTAACAGCTCCTTTGGGCCCAATTCCTCTCACTCCAGGAATGTTATCGGAGGAGTCTCCAACAAGAGCCAAATAATCGATGACCTGATCGGGCTTTATCCCCCATTTTTCTACAACTCCGTCGGAACTGTATGTCAGCTCTTTCATTGGGTCATAAATACTGATGCGACTATTCACAAGTTGTGCGAAATCTTTATCTCCACTTATGATAATCGCTTCATGGCTGTTGTTGACTGCCCAGCACGCAATTGTTCCTATAATATCGTCCGCTTCGTAGCCTTGTTGATCAAAACACGGAATACCAATTAGCTCCGACAGCTGCCGAATGTAAGGCACTTGAGGTACAAGCCCCTCGGGCATCTCTGAGCGGTTGGCTTTGTAGTCGACGAATAAATCCTTTCGGAAACTTGGTTCTTTTCGATCGAAGCAATAAGCAATCATCTCCGGCTTATGGTCATTGATCAGTTTTGACGTCATTGTTAGAAAGCCGTACAAGGCGTTTGTCGGAAAACCTTTTGAATTTGTGAGTTCACGAATGGCGTAAAACGACCTAAAGTACATCGAACTGACATCGACTAAGTAGACTCGACCCATTTAAGTCTCAGAGCTTTGAGCGGATTCTTCTTTTGAAGGCGGTAAACTATCAACCTCTATAAGGCTAATCTGACTGAGCTTAAATTTTGAAAGCAACTCGTCTGCAGGGGCTTTTTTATGAAGATTTTTTGAAGCCAAATTGACCTCTGACCACCACTTTTCAAAACAGAGCAAGCGATCAACAGGTAGCTGACCACCGTCTTCTTCCCACTTGACGAAATTCGAAAGTTTAAAACCCAAGCGAAACGCCAGCTCCGCGCGGCTCCATCCCCTTCGAGCTCTCAACAAATTGACCTTTTCAGGGGTCCATCTTGACCTGAGTTCGATATCATTCATTGGCTAAGTTCTTCTTATCCTCGATTAACTGTATATTTGAAGCTTGCGGACCGCGTTCGGTGTCTATGAATTCGAATTGAACTGCCACCCCTTCTGGCACTGCCTTATATCCATCTGACTTAATTGCGGAATAATGGAAAAATACGTCTTGGCCATCCGTTTGTTCAATAAAACCGTAACCTTTTGTTTCGTTAAACCACTTCACTCGTCCCGTTGCAGAAGGCACAGCTCCTCCTTTTCAATTAAAAAAGCCTAGTTCTCACACGCAAAAAGATCAAGAAGTCCTCTGGCGTGAGCTACCTCAGGTCAAAATAATATTACCTCGAGGGCACTAACTGCTACTGGTTTTTGGCATTTTGACCGGCAAATGTAAATATGATCTCGTCCTCTTGGCTCACATCAAACAGCTCCACTGCCTGCCTTTCAATGTACTCTGGACGATGGGCCTGCCTGATACGCTCCGTCAAATCTAATTGCTGCCTCTTTAAGCTTTCAATGGACTCGCTTATTCGCACACTCTCTTGTCGCATCTGCAGAAATCTTAAAAAGGAGCCATCAACAACAACACTAAGCAATAGTGCAGCGAGAACCAAAAGGGCCACGGCAATAGGCTTTTTAGATGGAGCCATCGGCTCCTCGTCTTTGGACGTTTTGTTTAACACGTTTCTCATTAGTACATTCTACTTTCAGAGCACCAAACGAAAAAAGTCCTGCCGTAATAAGCAGGACCACTTTTCGAAGAACTGAACCTCGGTTGAGTTCGCCATCTGTTATAAAAAACTTTTAGAACACCAAATAGGCGTCTAAGTAGTATAAGCTTTCACCCTCTGGATATAACACGAAGTTTCTACTTGCTAGGTTGAAAGAAGAGTCCGTGTAAACTCCCAAGGCAAAGTTGAAGTTTTCTGTAACTGTAAGGCCCACCCACGAATTCAAGAGCATAAAGTTATCTTGCTTTTCAGGTAGTGTCTGATCTTCAAACTCGCCCCCATTGTACCAGATACTATTGAGACCAGCTGCCTGGTGAAATGAAATCCAGCTTGTTGGCGCCGCCGAAAGGGTTAAGTAATGGTAAAGTCTCAACGACTTCGTCTGAACAAGAGCATTGTCTGCCTGTCTTCTGAATGCATACAAATTATTGAAATAGTATCTAGGGCTAAAATCGTAGGCGAGCGTAAAAACAGAATTAAGAGGTTTTTCGAAGGTCATGCCACCGCGAAATAGTCCGATACTCTCAGCTTCTTGAGAAGCATTGCTAAACGGAAGGTAATAGCGCGCATAGGCACCAGAGAAATTAATCCCACCTGGCAGCGTTGCAATCCCTGTTTTTGCAATCTGAACATAAGGATCTTCTACAGTGACTGCGTTGGCATTCTCGCCTGACTTCTGACCAAAGCTGTGGCTCCATGCCGGGGCGATCGCTACTGAAACATCATCTTGGAGTCTGTAGCTGCCGCGAACTAGTGTTGTTGTAGAAAGTGATTCGCCAGGGTTTGTTGAATTGATGGCATCGGCGATTCCAATCTCGTTGTAATTGTTGAACATAAAGCCAAAACGACTTGGCACTTTTTTAGTTACGACTTCCTCTGCCCCAATAACCGATTGCCCGGAGACCGATTGGCTCGTTGCGGAGGTCTGAGCTAAGTACCCACTGCGCTTAAACTTTTTGTTCGAGCGAGAGTCACCGGCACCATTGGCTTTTTGGGCCGAACCTACTCTGCTCGCTTTTCGGGCTGAACCAAGGTTTGATTTTGTTTTTTGAGCTGCCTGGGCTCCAAAAGCACCTGCAATCCCCAGCATCACGATCCACGACAATTGCTTCATTTTTCCTCCGACTCTTTCTAAACTAACTATTTTATATTTACTTGCCTTAAAACTTCAAAATCATCCACGAAGCAGTTCAAGAGCCGGTGCCAAAAACACCCTGTCGCTTCCCGTGGTCTCTCGTTACACCAAGCAAGAGCAAGCGTTGTGCCACAAAAACCGGTGTAAATCTGATACTCTACACTCCTTGCTGACATCAAAGCCTGAAAGAGCGGCCTATTGAGGCGTCAGCGGCGCTTAACGCACTTATGAAGCATCGGCGCTGTTAATGAATGACGCATTACGCTTAGTTCTGTCAATTCCTTTTACACAGCCATGTATTGATTATCCTTAAAGGAGACTTGAGCCGAGACGGTGGCTGTTACGTAAAACCTAGCAATCGCATTAAATTAAACTGAAAGGCGCGAGGAATAAGCGTAACTGAGCGCTCTGTCGACGACAAAGGGCAATGGACGCTATTCATTTTATTGCGTTTGCGCAGTAGTTTGGACGAAATGGCATTAGCCCTAGAAAAACAAGAGAATGTGCATCTTTGAAGAAAGGACAAACAATGAAAACTCGTTTAATTGGCGCCGTGGGCGCAGCCACATTGCTATTCGGGTGTACAAGCGCCCTAAAAAAACAGTGTGAGCAAACCAACTGGTTCAATCATGGCAGACAATTGGCTATAGACGGAAAACGCATCGGCCAAGATGACTTCATCGGTTCTTGTCAGCGCGAAGAAGTCGAAGTTGATTCGTCGGCCCTCGATCGAGGTTGGAAAGCCGGTAGAGGCGAATATTGCGAGCCGCAGGGCGCCTACTTAACTGGCAAGCGCGGGGACTTTTTAAATTCAGACCTTTGCGAGCCGAATCAAATCCGAAAAATGCTACCGGAACACGCAAGGGGCGTCGAAGATTATTGCCACCCGCAAAACGGGAAAATAGCTGGCTCCTCGGGGCGACTTTACAATTCAGTTTGCCCCAAAAATTTAGAAGGAGCTTTTTTACCGGAGTTTAACAAGGGCAGACAAATATTCTTAGACGCAGAAATATCAAAAAAACGAAATGAAATTCGAACGCTTGATCGAAAGATTTCGGATCTACAAGTTCAAAAGCGCGACTATCAGAACAGTCTGAAAGACATGCAGCTTCGGCAGACGATTGGAGTGGCGCTTGATCGCGAGCGTACAGATAAAGAACGTATGGATCAGGATCAAAGCCGTAGACAAATCGAATGGAACGTTCAAGATACAGACAGAAAGATTAGGCAGCACCGCGATACACAACAGAAGTTTGAAAATGAAATTCAAACCTTGGAGCGCGAGAAGCGAGCATTGCAATAGGAGTCGAAATGAAAATTATCAACTGCATTTACACAATATCACTTGGTTTAGGAGCTTTGTCTTTTGTTGCCTGTTCATCTAAACAGACCGCAACGGAAGAGTCTCAGCGAAAACTTGCACAGTTAGAGGCGAAGTCAGGATCAAAAGTTACCGGCGAGATACATCTCGTTCAAGTAGGTGAGACTGTTCGACTTACCGGAGAAGTAAAAGGGCTAAAGCCGAACTCCGTTCATGGATTTCATATTCATGAATTTGGCGATTGTAGCACAAAAGACGCGGCGAGTGCTGGCGGACACTTTAACCCCGATGGTCACAAACACGGGGGGCCAAAAGAGGTCACCCGCCACGCAGGTGATCTTGGTAACATTACCGCAGACAAAGATGGTATTGCACTTGTAGAGGTGAGCACTCAGGCATTCACACTCGAACCTAATTCGAAAGTTTCGGTATTAGGTAAATCGATCATAGTTCACGAAAAACACGATGAATTTGACAAGCAACCGGCTGGCAATGCTGGCGCGCGGATCGCTTGCGGAATCATTCGTTAATGTAGGGCGTGTCCTCATTTGGTCGAGTTAAAATGGTAGCTCGGCACCTTTGTAGTCATAAAACTTACCTGTATCTTCTTTTCTTAGCCCTTCGATAACAGTCATTAGACCTTCTGCTGAGCGCTCTGCCAGCAGAGGGGCGCCGGAGCCACCCATATCCGTTTGCACCCATCCAGGGTGAAGCACAACCGCGATCAGCTTCGGAAAGTCGATAGCAAAACTACGATTTAACATATTGAGTGCAGCCTTAGAAATTCTATATCCGTAGGACCCCCCACTTTTGTTGTCTGTAATTGAGCCCATCAAACTTGAAATGCTACAGACCTTCCCAGAGGCCGACTCTAGCAAAAGTGGTAAAAGTTTTTCGGTAACACGCAAAGTTCCAAATAGGTTGGTCGCCAGCGACTCACGTATTCTGTCCTCAGTGTTTTCATCAAACTGTGAGTCGGATTTTAAATAAACCCCTGCATTATTAACAAGAACGTCAACCTTTGCGAGTGACTTTAGCTCGGTAGAAAATCTCTCCACAGATTCCGTCGAGGTCAAATCTAACTCATTAATCTGAAGGCGGTCGCCATGCACTTCAAGGATTTTTCGGAGCGCCTCGGACGGCTGCGAACGAATAGTTCCAACAACATCATGTCCTTCTTCAAGGGCCACTTTTGTGAGTGCAAGTCCGATGCCTTTATTAACCGCGGTTATTACAAATTGAGCCATGATAACTCCTTCGCCTCATGAGGCAGATCGTGGGGATCATTACCTGCTAGATTTAGTGACGAAGCCCACACTTTTTTCGTCTCAAGCCCAACTTGAAAGCCTGTCTAGTTTCTTTTACCACTTAGCATTTCTTCGATTCTCAGCAATTGGTTGTACTTGGCAATCCGTTCGCTCCGACAAAGGCTGCCCGTCTTTATTTGGTGACAACCAAGAGCGACACTCAAATCGGCGATTGTTGTGTCTTCCGTTTCACCGCTTCGGTGAGACATTACGGTGCCATAATTTGCTGAGTGAGCCAGCTCTACGGCGCTCATAGTCTCAGAAAGTGTGCCGATTTGATTGACCTTAATGAGAACGGCATTGGCAATGTTGTCTTGAATGCCTCTTTGAATTCTCTTCACGTTAGTTACAAACAAATCATCGCCAACAAGCTGAACTTTAGAACCAAGCCTGTCCGTACAAAACTTCCACCCACTCCAATCGTCCTCAGAAAGACCATCTTCAATACTGGTAATCGGGTACTTCTTCGACCATTCACTATAAACGGAAACCAACTCTTCTGAAGAAATTCGATTTCCTTCCCAGCGATAACTTCCGTCTTCGAAAAGCTCTGTTGCCGCTACATCGAGAGCTATCGAGACGTCTTCTCCGGGCT
This sequence comes from Bdellovibrionales bacterium CG10_big_fil_rev_8_21_14_0_10_45_34, assembly GCA_002778785.1. GTDB lineage: Bacteria > Bdellovibrionota > Bdellovibrionia > Bdellovibrionales > 1-14-0-10-45-34 > 1-14-0-10-45-34. The sequence goes on from PEZS01000008.1 coordinate 86,814, forward strand.
GGTAGCCAGCCTTCTCGATCGCATTCATCAAAAGATCTAAAGCCGTTTGGTTAGAGTCCAATTTAGGAGCAAACCCGCCTTCGTCTCCAACAGCAGTTGCCAATTTCTTTTCGCTCAATATCTTCTTAAGATTGTGAAATATCTCAGCGCCGGTTCGAAGTGCTTCCGCGAATGTCGTCTTCAATTTCGGAACAACCATAAATTCTTGAACATCTAAACCATTGTCTGCATGCGCTCCACCGTTGACGACATTCATCAGCGGAGTAGGCAGTCTCATAGTTTTATTACCACCCACATACTGAAAAAGTGGTTGGCCCAACTCTAGCGACGCAGCACGGGCACAAGCCAGCGAAACCCCCAACAGGGAATTCGCACCCAAGTTGGATTTGTTTTCGGTTCCGTCAATTTCTAGTAGCAAGTGATCTAAACCCTTTTGTTCACTCACCTCAAAGCCAACCAATGCTTTTGCGATTGTAGTATTCACGTTGGCAACGGCCTTTAAGACCCCTTTGCCAAGGTAGCGTGTTTTGTCCTGGTCTCTTAGCTCACAGGCCTCGTGCGCTCCCGTTGATGCCCCTGAAGGTACGGCGGCTCTGCCAATCACTCCGGCTTTTGTAGTCACTTCAACTTCTACCGTAGGGTTTCCTCTACTATCCAAAATTTCACGGCCATGTATCAACGTGATCTTCGACATTCTATTTGCTCCTTATTGTAAGTCTATCAGCGTGCTTCTTGCTTTCAAGGAAGACTGTTTTTGGTGTATAGCCTTAGCACTATTTAGCTCTTCTAAGTCCTTGCGAATGGTATGTATCTCTGTTCGAGCCTGCTGTATTATCGAGGAGAATTCCGCCTGAACACCCAACCAATCTAGTTTTTTCATTGCCTTGGCAATCATCGATCGCGACACTTCGTCTGACGAAGAAAGTGTTACCAGCTGTTGAGCTCTTGCAAAGTAGTCATGAATTCTCGCAAGCTTGTTGCTTAAGCCAAACAAACTTCTACAAATCTGTTCATATTCTCGAATATCCAAAAGAGCACTCGTTTTTGAAATTGCCGTCTCACCTTTTAACAGACGAAGCTCCTCATCTTTTATGTGGAGCTCTCGGTTTCTTGCCTCAAGTTGCTTCTGTGTGATTTCAAGATTCTGGATCAAATCGCGGATCATAGTCGGATTCACTAGCTCGTTTGCCGAAGCTGGCTGCAACATGGCTATCTGATGACTATTCAGATCAATTTGTACACTGTGCTGACTCCATTTGACCTGAGAAGGTGTTCCGCCAAGATAGCCCGGCAACACTTCAAGTGTTCTGACCATAAAACGGATGACAGAAGGAAACTCCTCTATTGAGATTGGTAGTTCAAATGTGACAGCTGCCTGAGTTTTCTTAAGATTGGCAATTGGAGGAGGCGGCGAAACAAAGTACGAAAGTAAACGATCCGGCGCTGAATAATAGTCTTCAATGTGGCCTACCATCCTAAGGACACTGTCAAGAACACCAAAAGTCCTAAGCTCAATAGATTCCGATGCCGCCTTTTCTATCCATCCTGAATTCAAATCTTGAGGGTCAACATTGTTCTCAAATTTTCGAAATGCTGCAGCCTCAAGATATTGAAGAAGTGTCTCCATCTTTTGGGCGGGAACCCATGCACTCGGATCCCGAAGGAATTCTTCAGGGATCCCAATCAAATCTATAGCTTGATCGATTTCGACGCCACGATTCTCGAGATAGGTGATAACGGAGTTTGATATTTTACTGCTAAATAGCATCCCACGGATTTGCCTTAGTTATTCGAAAAATTCAACGAATACATACCTTTAATAGGGGAGGCATTGCCAATTTTCTTTTATGCGGCCTGAGTTCTGTTCGAAAAACGAGTCCGTTGAAGTGGGATTCCATTGGCTTCGATCTCATCCATAAAAGTCGGCAAAGCTCCGGTAGGCACTACATTGCCACGAAACTGACCATCGGCTTCTCTTTTTAGTTTTTGAAGTTCAAAAATAGGAACAACGTTGTAGGTGCCATCAGCATCGGCACCGAGAACTTCGCTCACTGCCGTAATGCGTCGCGATCCGTCGCTAATTCTAGAAATCTGAACAACAAGGTCAATGGCCGAACCGATTTGATGCTGTATCGCCTTACTACTCATTTTTGAGTCAGCACTCATCGCCAACCCTTCTAACCGAACGATGGCATCCACAGGTGAATTGGCGTGAATAGTTCCAAGACATCCCTTATGCCCGGTATTCATGGCTTGTATGAGCTCCATGGCTTCGGAGCTTCTCACCTCACCGACAATAATGCGATCTGGCCGAAGGCGTAAACTGCTCTTAAGTAGATCTCTCATACTCACTTCGCCCTGTCCATCTGCTCCAGCCATCTGAGTTTCAAACTGAATAACATGTTCGTAGGTAAGACTCAGCTCGGAGGAATCTTCGATAACAATGAGGCGCTGACCTTTAGGAATACGGCTAGCTAGTAGCCTCAGCAAAGTCGTTTTGCCCGACCCTGTGCCGCCGCTAACAATTATGTTTTTGCCAAGATACATGCAAACGTCGAGAAATTGTGCGCAGAAAGCCGTCATTGCGCCGCCCGCGACGTAATCTTTAAAAGAGATATTCGACTGTGTGAACTTGCGAATACTTACGACGGTTCCCTGTCGTGATGACGGAGGAAGAACGGCGTGGATTCGTGAGCCATCCGGGAGTCGCGCATCGAGAGTGGGGCTTAATGACGAAACCCTTCTTCCGACACTCTGAGCTATGTTGTTCACTGCTGCTTGAAGGGAGTCTTCATCATCAAATTTTTTATTAGTGAGCTCGAGTTTGCCTTGGCGCTCAATGTATATTTGATTTGGACCGTTAATCATTATTTCAGATACAGATGAATCTTCGAGTTCATCTTTAACCGGGCTGAGAAAATTCAATAATGTGTCTCGGTATACTTCGCTCATTATTGTCCTACTTTTATGACTAGCTTCATTTCTATGAGCATTTTGATCACTTTAACCTCGATGAAAAAAGTGGCCGCACACGGTGGCGCCCAAACATCTACTGCGATAAACTTGCCGGCATTCTCTCAGGGCTCGGGTCAACAACAACAAACTGAGATTCGTTGGAAGTTTCAGGACACATAATGCTGTAAATGCCCTCTTGCTCAGGAGTGATCGATATGGTTTTGACTTTACCAAAGTAGGTGCTTTCAAGAACAGAAAACGAATCCGATACGAGACTTGCATTTGGATGAGACTCATCAACGTTAACCAAGTGAAGCGTGTATGTTTGACCCTTCCTGAGTTCAATCTTTCGGGGAAATATTCCTTTCGGAGTGTTCATTATAACGACTTCTCTATCACCTTCTTTTTGGCCGTCAGTGACTTTGGCCCAAACTTTCATCGGAGGAATCGATGGCAAAAGAGGAGACTGCATCACTGTTTTAAGTGGCAGCGGCATAGCGTTTACTTTGGCTTCTTTCTGCTTATTGACCTGGGTCTCCTCCGGGCTAATATAGAGCGGAGACACAGGTGTCGGGCGGTCGAGACTCGAAGGGGCACGCCGGACAATTTCTTCTTGGTTTGTCTTTTCAACGAGTGTCTCTTCTTTATGGATGGATCTCTCGTTGTAAGCAGATTGTGTTCGGCGGGACAGATCGATATCCCAGCAAACTGCTGTTCCTGCTGCTGAGCTAACAAGAACGAAGACTGCAACTGTCTGGCGGAAGTCACGCTTCGTAAAGAAGATTGGGCCAGCAGAAACAGCTCTGACGTCTTTACAAAAGGAGACTGCGCAACCTCTCAGACACTTAGTGAGTTTGTTGGCGAGTATGGTACTCTGCAAATTCACGAGCCACCTCCATGGCAAGATACTCAAGCGTTTGTCTTTGATAGGTTTTAAGCTTTTCGCTCAAGTCCAAAAAATCACCGGAGTGATTGTTGACTAAATCGACAACTTGATTGAGTTCGTATTTGAATTCTGGAAGACGAGTGAGTTCATTGACCCAGTCCTTTTCTAAAACAGGATCTATAACACCCAAAAGATAGAGCGCATCAAAAACTTGCTGTAACTGACCTTGAAGATACATCCTCGTCCTCCTACAACCTCTCTTCGGAAGGATGGGTGTCTCGTCTTGAGACTCACCAAGAGAAACTCGACCAAGGTTGCGGACAGCAACCAATTCAAAAGTTGCCGAACGCGATGAGCTTAAAATTTAGGTGTCTGGACGATTCTATAAAGGTATCAGATAAGACCTATTTGACAGTTGGAAATACATTTCTTTTGAACAAGTGTACCTAGTTACAAGAAGTCGCTTTGGGATTATCTCGCAATTTTTCGATCATTCTCTTTAAATTGAGACTGCAAGTTTGGTAAAAGCTATCGAAATCGTCCAATCGACTGAGATAAATCTTGTAACCCAAGAGTCTGGCATTGTTCATCTTGCTCTTAGCAAACGAATCAAAGACATCCGTTTCGAGTTTGGGTTTTAATTGAGACAAATAGATGTTTTGAAGCTCCACAAGTCTGCTCTGACGCCAGCGGTGAGCACTCGAACTTTCAGGCATTGTATCAGGGTCTGCGGACAGCTCTACAGCAACTTGAGAATCCGTCGATGGCAACCCATTTTCTTTCTGGTACTTTTCATATTCTTCTTCAAGAGTTCTCAGTTCTTGGGTCAAGAACTGAGAAAACTTTTTTTGATCGCGAACTTCTTTTTCAGCTTGAAAAAGCTCCTCTTCTTTTAAATTATTTTTCCCCCACAAGAAGGCAGACTTTTGCCCAAGAAATGTCGCAATCCGTTCATTAAAATCCGCATCACCCGCCACATAAATGTTGGCATGGGTGAGCTCGTGCAACAAGAGTTCTGCAAGATCAAAGGGTTTTCCCGTAAGCATCGTAGACAATACAGGATCTTCAAACCAGCCGAGTGAACTATAAGCTCTCACTCCGCCAACATTTACATCATAGATTTTTTCAAGCTCTTGAGCTTTGGCCTTTGCATCGTCTGGATCAAAGAATCCCAAGTAAGGAACCTCTCCAACTATCGGGAAGTGCCAAGTATGCGCTTTGATTCTCCAGCGATGGCTAGCGACAACCGTCCAAGTAACGTAGGGTCGCTTTAAATCTACGTATGTTTCGTAGTTATTATTTGTGTGAAAGGCTAATTCTTCTTTAGCAAACTTCAGAACCGATTTTACAACCTTCAGTTTTTGCTGCAAATCTTCTGAGGTTTGCGGATCCCTCTGCACCTCTTCAATAGGTACTCGCGCGCGCAAGATTTTAGCCTGCTCAAATCCCGACTCGATCACGTAGGCCATCTGGCAACTCGTAAGAGTCAAAAGAACAACAGTAGCAAAAGTAATTTTTAATTGAGCCATCATCACTCGTTTACGTACATGCCAGTGGAACTAGAATATCCAAGATACGCCGAGCCTGGCAGCGTAGTCCATACTAGAAGGTCGATTCGGATCATCTACTAGCGGTGACGTCCAGGCATCAAAGCCAACTCTGATTGCCAGACTGTCTGAGATTAACACTCGAAACCCCACGCCCGCCGATGGTGAGACTCCCTCAATTTTATCGAGCTGAACCGCATCCGTACCATCTTGTTTGTAGACTATCTGTTTGATTTGGTAGGCGGAGCCGACTTTCACATACGGCCTAAACGGAGCTTCCTTCCCGGCCAGTGTGATAATAAGGTCCATGCCCGTAAGTTCTACGAACGCAATCTGCTCATAGATATTGGTTTTGGTGAAGGTCTTTCCTTTTGTATAACTAACTTCAAGCGCCGAGAATTCGCCAAAATAATAAGCGAGAGAACCTGTCCAAGCCTGCATGATCGTAAACGAATCGTTAGAGATGCGGCTTTCTCTATAGCTGCCAGATGCCCCGAGCTCCACGTAACCAGCACGAGCCGAGCCAGAAGAAACAAGAAAGAGCGCCAATAAAAAACAAAAAAACCAGTTGCACATTTTATCTAGCTTACCCCAAGAGATGGGCGCAGGCAGTTACTCACTTATGGTATCGACCATTGTCTCAGGAACAAAGTCTTAGGGCCCTCTGGGTTTTGCAATGTACCGCGAGTCCCAGTTTACTTTAAACCTGTATTTCAAGTGAATAAGACCATCATCCCCTACCATACCTTGCGGCGGATTGTTAAAGGGGGTGGCATCTTGAAGAGCCCGGCGGGCCGCCTGATCAAAAGTGGGTAGGCCAGATGGCACCAAAATTTTGCTTTCTAAATATCTACCCTCTTTTGTAATAACAATTTCGATGTCAGTGATCCATACAGAGCGACGTTCAATGAGAGGCTGTCTAAAATACAAATCCTCGATCGCTCGGGTTAGATGGTTCTCCCAACGAAAGCGGATACCAGGAGCGTTTCTAGAAAAAAAAGAGTAAAAATAGTCTGCATCTGTATCAAGCGATGTGAAGTCGCCAAATTTTATCTTTTCAACAGCAATCCCGTTAAAGGTGGATATTCCACCATCAATTCGAGGGAGTAAATTAAGTTGAGGATTTTCTAAACCAGTCGAAACTTCGTTTTTTGCCTTCTTTTTAGCTTCCCCTGATTGCGCGGAAAAATTTCCCAAATCGGAAGTGAGCAGTGGGAACTTCTCTTTAGAACCCTGAGAGTGAGAGTCTACTTGAAGAGATTTTTTTTTGTTAGCCGACGGAGTTGCTCTGCTTTTAGGTGCTACCGGCCTGCGAGAAGGACTATTTATTCTATTAACCGTTATTCCGGTAGCTTCTGCGATTTTCTGATCACGCACCCTCTTGTGAGATTTACCAATGAGCGGCGTCTCGCGGCTTGAATCAATCAGTTCCTCCTCAGGAACATCTTCATCAAGTACACGTATTTTTTTCTGAGGTTCCCTGGCATCTGAAATCTCAACTTCTATAAAACTGTCACTTCGTCGCTCACGCGTTGAATGTGATGACACCTTCTCGAGGCCAAACCCCGTTAAAAAATGTATTAAGAGGCTTATTAAGCCTGCCAGAATCAAATAACTGCGACTGTTCATAAGTTTGACACCAATGTACTTCACACTATCATCCAGGGCAAATGTCGTGCCTAAAGTTGAGACATAATTCTCCCGAAAAGAGATTGTTAGGGGGGAATATGGCTGGTAAAGGCAACGTAATCGACTTGACCGCAAGACTCAGAAAAGGAAACAAATCAAAGAAGGAGCAACCGTCAGCACTAGCGTCAGCAGCACCTGTTCTTGATATGACTGAAAGGCGGCAGGAAATTCTTCAGTCAGAAAGACGTATCGCCAAACGGACAATTCTCACTGAATTTTTAGGTGCCTTCATAGTCGTTCCGCAAAAGGGGCTGGTAAAGGCCAACCTGTATGACATTTCAGATACAGGTGTTTCTTTTGATGTCGATTTTGAAAACGGAGAGCTCATACTCAGCCAAGAAGTCTCTGTTCGTTTCTACCTTAGCCAATCGAGTTACTTTTCATTTGATGTTGTCATAGCAAATATCAGAGCCATAGCAGGTGAGGGTGTTATCCGCCACGGTGGAACTTTTGCCAATGCCTTAGAATCTGACCCAGCGCTTACGCATTTCATTCGATTTATTGAACATGTGAGCCAACAGCTACGAGTCGATCGCGGGGACTTGGTTGCACCGAGAGTCAAATAGCACCGCCCCGCTCTGAATGGGCATCAGGCTCTATTATTTTCTTGAATTTATCCGCCAATCCATTGTCGAATAAAGGTTAGCCCTCTGGACTTAAGAACAGAGAGCAAGGAGGCAAATTGGCGAAGTCGGTTGGCAGCAAAGTCGTAATCATTGATACCAACGTTATTCTTTTTGAAGCACAAGCCATCTATAAGTTCTTGGACTCTGATATTTACATTCCGATTTCGGTCATTGAAGAGGTTGATCGTTTCAAAAGGGATATTGGTGAGAATGGCCGAAACGCCAGACATTTTTCTCGCTTAATTGACACGCTAAGAAGCAAAGGCGCTCTGGCTGACGGAATTCCCCTTGAAAAAACTAACTCGCGTATATTCGTTAGTATGGATCACGTTGTCGACGGACTCCCGCCCGAGCTCGACAGAGAAAAAGCCGACAACCGCATTCTCGCAACTGCTCTTGCACTAAAGAAAGAGAATCCAAACTGGAATGTCGAGCTGATCACAAAAGACATAAATCTTCGCATCAAAGCAGATGTGTTTGGAGTCAAAGCAAAGGACTACGAGCCTGAGGCTGTCTCCGTCGACGAAATGTACTCGGGCGTAGCTGAACTCGAGGTGGAGCCGGATCTCATTGATCAGTTTTACACCAACAAGCTTTTGCCCCTACAAGCAAATTGGAAGCTTTTTTCGAATCAGTACATTGTGCTGAAGGATCAAGGAAATCCCAATCATTCCGCCATTGGCAGATTCAGCGAGAGTGCCGCTGGCATTGTTCCGCTTATAAGACCGAACGAAAGTGTTTGGGGTATCTTTCCACGAAACGCCGAACAAAGTTTTGCGCTAGATGCACTTTTGAATGAAGAAATTCTTTTTGTTACTTTAGTTGGGAAGGCCGGCACCGGCAAAACGTTGATCGCTTTAGCGGCTGGGCTTTCTAAAACATTGGATGAAGGTCGTTTTCACCGACTGCTTGTAAGTCGGCCAATCTTTCCAATGGGGCGCGACATAGGGTTTCTACCCGGAGACGTCGAGCAAAAACTCAATCCTTGGATGCAGCCTATTTTTGACAACGTAGAGTTTTTAATGGGTTCGGATGGATCCCACCGTAAGGCGGCAGGTCGGGCGCAAGAGCTGATTAACCAAGGTATGCTCAATATCGAGCCGCTTACTTATATTCGAGGCCGAAGCATTCCTAACCAGTATCTTATCGTTGATGAAGCGCAAAACCTCACTCCACACGAGATCAAAACCATTGTAACTCGCGCGGGCCAAGGGACAAAAGTTGTTCTCACCGGGGACTGCTACCAAATAGACAATCCTTACGTAGATGCGGCCAACAGCGGATTAACTCATTCAGTGGAACGCTTTAAGGGGCAAAAAATATCTGCCCATGTGACACTCTCTAAGGGCGAGCGATCAGAGCTTGCGGAGTTAGCCTCTAACGTGCTTTAAAAAGTTGCGGGCGCTTATGTTGCGCCCGATCTACACGTGCAATAGAATTAAAAATAATTCTGAGTGCTGTTCAAGAATTAAAAAGAATTGCACGCGTGACCACGAGGCTCATTTACATATGCAACCCCTGATTTACACATGCAAAGAGTCAATTGCGAAAGCTAAGATCTTGAAGCGTTTCGAGCGATATCCGGCGCTTGAGAACTTCTTGTTTGTCATAAATCGCCGTGTCGGATCCGAGCAACCAACTGGCTGTAGAAGCCTCGTCGAAACTTCCGAGGCTAGCGATATTTCTAGCAACTACTGGCGATATTCGGTAGAGAACGGGGTTGCACTTCTTGCTTGGTCGCTCCTCACATCGTGAGTTTACGGACGCAATCTTTACCTCAAGGACGTTATAGGCTTTTTCGGCATCGGCAAGATTTGCCCTAACAGATGTAAACTGAGACGATTGAAAAATCCATCCGAACAAAAATGCAGCTAACCACTTTACTGATTTCGAATGCTTATTTTGTTGCAGGACTTTTGTTTCATTTTTTTCGGCGTGGTGGCTTTTTGTTCTAATAGATCTCGTGAAGGGTTTAAGAAGGCGATAAAGTTCGCTCTTAATGGTGCGAATTGGGTTCATCTGTTTTCTCCAGTTAGGAGATTGAAGGGCACTAATAGTGCCAGTAAGCGATTCGCCCCAGCATAGGTTACCTTCGAGTTGGGATTCTTATGGGCATCGACCACCTAGTAAGAATTTCAGGATTGTCGCATTTTTAGTCAGCAAACCGACCCCAAGGTACGTCCCCATGGTACGGAGTCACTTGTGGAACTTGCTGGGTTAGCTCGACATTTCAAAAAGCCACCAAGGTGACAAGGCTGACGCAGCAAGTCCCACAAGTGACTCCGTACCTTTGGTGTACGATGTACGTGTTTAGTTTCTACCAGAAGAACGACTGTCAATTCTTTGTAGATACAAATTGTGCTGGCGGATTTTCTCGTTACGAGATAGATCATCCACTCTCTGCGAAATATCGCTGGCGGACTCCACGCCCGTTAAGTTGACGGTGTCGTTTGAACTTACCCCTTCAGATATTGATGCCGTATCGCGGTGAATGTCGGCATCGGCACTCTGCGCGATTGCTAGACCCTGCGTGATGATTAGACCAATTACAGTTGCGGCTAAAGTGAAGTTTCTTTTTGAAGCTTTCATAGGCCTCCCCTTTCTCTCAATTAGAAGACTCATCGCTGGTGAGTTTCGGTTAGCCTATCGGTTCAAACTTTACGAATACTGAGCTTTAGCCTAACTAGATTTTGGGCTTATGTAGATAAAAGATCTCTTCGCGAATCAATCGCTAGAACAGACAAATTGATGCAGCACTTGTTAAGACTAAGGGCTAGGGCTATTGCCGCTATGGCCGAGTCACGATATGTCCATCTCACGAATAGTTAAAATGCGCACAGGCGGCGAACGACGAAGCGTATACTCTGGATTGCGTGGAGCCCGTACGACAACGAACACGTTATAAACTCAAAGGGAGGTGGGACTACGCAGTAGTCGACCAATACATCAACAACCACTAGATTTCAGAAAGGTCCGCCCCATGCTGTAATGCATTCTTGTCCAAGCTGAATCGCTTTCGGATTCTGAAGCGAGGAATTCAGAGATGGAATTTACCTTGCTATCAAGGTCATCGATATAACCTACAACGACAGCTTCTAAAAGACTGGGTACTTTTGGGCTACCATATTCGAGTTTTCCGTGATGGCTCAGAACGATGTGTTTAAGAATATTCTTCAGATCAACCGGAAAGTTTTCAATCTCCCGGGCTTTTCTTTCAACAAGCTCGCTACCTAGAGGAATATGACCAACTAGCTTTCCGACATCTGAGTACCCAATGCTTGTGCCGAATTTTAACTCCCAAATCTTGCCGATATCGTGGTAAATAGCTCCAAACACCAAAAGATCTCGGTTGAGATTTCCGTAGTGGACGGCCAAGAACTCCATAATTCGGCAAATCGACAAGCAGTGCTCCAGTAATCCACCAATATATGCATGGTGAATGGTTTTTGCAGCTGGACAGTTTTTGAAAAGCGGCTGAATCTCGTTATCCGTAAGCGTGTTTTGCAAAAGTTTTTTGATAAAAATATCTTTCGTATTTTCTACGATGTTCATAAGGTCTGAAAACATTTCGTCGATCTCGAATTTCGTTTTTGGCAAGAATTCCGAAATATCTACAAGCGAGGTGTCTATAATATCCATTGCAGAAACAACAATTTGTTTTCTACCCTGAAACTTCTGAATGTTTCCTTTCACATTGACGAAGTCATCCACCTCGAACATCTCTGCCATTTCTTCGGCATTATCCCAAATTCGGCCATCGATTTGGCCCGTGCGATCTGAAAGAGTCATGGAAATGTAGGGTTTACCGGTTTTGCCAGTAAGTACGGATTTTTCACGGCACAGAAATGTGGAATTTACTGGTGTTCTTTCTGCTAAATCTTTAACAAACTGCTTTGTCACTCTTGATTCCGATCTGCAATTTCGTGCCACGAATTAGATTCGCGGCCGCCTATGGGTCAACCGCTCACTTCTGCCGAACAATATGTTACATGAAGCCGAGTTTTTGTCCACCCTCAAGGTTTTGATTAATTGCCTTGTTTCTCACCAAGAATCAAAAGCTCAGGTAGTATCCACGCTACGTTGCACTACTTCTCGAAGCTCAAATAAAGAGAATCAAAAATGATGTTCCCTCTTTTGTTGGATCTGAAACGCAGGTTGACAGATGATCGCGGACTACCGGCACCAATTAGACTGTCCAGCAAGTCAATAAAATCAGTGTCTTGTTGCATCTGTAGACTTAAAGTATCGTAGGTTACTTTGGCAATACCCTTTGATTCAGTCACAAAGTACCCACTACGAAACCGCTTCACTTCAAACTGATATTCATCGTCTGTCTCAAAAGAGAATTCCTTAAGAATTCCGAAAAACTTAGCAGTAAGATACAACTCATCATAAGGCTCTGCCTCATTGTAGTTGGCCCGAGATCGCAAGGTCATGCGTGGAGAACTTGCTTTTACGTTCTCTGACAAAAATGGAATTCTTGTTATGGGCGAATAGTCCGGTTTTTCACTATTAAGCGCTTGTGCGGACTCCGCTATCAATGCTGCAAGAGCCGCTGTTTTTGGGCCAAGAAGAGCGATTGCAAGCCTGTTCACTTGAAGCCCAACAAGATCTTGCGGATCGGCTAACACAAATCCCGACCCCACAAAATAGATTTCTTGAGAGACCTCCGTTCTTCTCTGGTTTGCGGGTATGGAAAGTCTTTTTGACACTAAGGTTGTTACTCCGTCAATTTTGCCTTCAATTCGCTGCAAAACTTCTGAGCGACTTAGTGGGTTGTCTCCGTTAAAAGGAACGCCGTTATGATCGCGATCGAGCAGGCTCGTATATTTTTCGGCAGCATTGCTATCATACCCAGTTCCGAATATGACCTTGTCGACTACTTGGGTAGTGGTGCTGCCATCTTGTCTAGTCACCTCAAGTTTCCATTGTTGGTTTTTAAGTCGCTTCACTCTCGTTAAACGCCCTGGCACCGGTTGAATTTCACCTTTATCAACAACGCCGGAGAAAAATTTCTTAAGCCCACCTGCAATGCCGGCGTATCTAACTTTTGCGTTACTTACAAAGTTTAGGCAATCCTCAATATCAGCGCCAATCCAGACTATCTTTCTTGCGTTTCTAATTTGTGCTTTATCCTTGCCGTAATAGGCCCCATCCTCTAGCCGATCGAGTAGTTCAATGAACACTTTGGATGAGTCGCCGGACCTAGGGCCGCCACCTACAATCGCTACAACTTTGTCTGAATATTCTCTTAGGGGAGTTTTGGAGTTAGAAAAACGGGTGCGTGCATCCTCCGTTGTTGTAATATCGGGCATGAAGCTTTTATCGATCAGGCTTTGCTCACGCTGGGATTCATACTCAGGCTGGATTTGGCGCAAAACCTTGGGCACGCCCAAACCGCCTCCATCAATAATCACATTGGCATAGACTATCACTTCTTGACTTGTCTCTGCTTGGGTCAAAGTCACACGATAACGGGCTGGCCAATTCGAAAAAACAGAAAGACGGTCTTCTACTCGTGTCACGCGGTAGTTAAAAAGCACCTCGGAGCTGTTTACAGATTGGTTGAGCGTGGCTGCATCAGCTAAGGTCTGAGCCGGTGGATATTTTTGCGCACTAAGGTCCGGAACTTGGACTATGCCATTGATGAGTTCATTTAAATTACCCTTCCCTAACTTTTTCTCCGTGCCTCCGACCGAAGGGCGGTTAGGACTGTTCAACTGAAAAATAGCACCCTTTGCGAAAGTAGAGGCAACCAAGTCACTTTCTTCAACGATCAAAAATCTTAGATCCGGCCTCGCCCTGCTAAGTGTATTGCTTGCGATACTCATATGAATGCCCATGCCAACACCGAGAACATCCACAATATTGCTTTTGTTCAACTTGAGCTCGGACTCCAAAACATTGGATTTTCTCCTCAGATCTGCAAGCGCCGCCCGAACGACTTGCTTTCGTAAAGTATCTTCTTTGGCAATAGAAACGAGATCTCGACGATCTTTTTGATCCTGTTCTGAACGCAACTTATAGTCTTCGAGCGCTAGATTGTCTCGTTGATTAAAAGCTATGGCTCGGGAAGTTCTTGGGTCAGCTTTGGCCAAGCGCAAAAGATTTTTGCAACTTTTTGAAAGCTTTGCTTCTGACGTGCTTTGAAATGCCAAAGCTACCAATAATACAAATACGCTTCGGACTAAGATCATGTTCCCCCAACTTACAAATCCAACAATATTCCCTTGGCCAGGCCACTTGTGACTCACAAAATGAATCTTGCACACAATCAAGTCTTAAGGGCTTCAACGAACTAAAAAACACAGTCAACTTTTTATCAGATTCTCCTACTTTACTGACCAGTGTCTTGTAAACTCTGGGATGAGCGCTGGTAAAATATACAACCGTCGGCATCGCGACACCAAATCAGCGTATTTACTATAGGTTCAGGGTACACCAAAACCCCTCGTTCGGTAGCAGCCAATGGCTAAAGTTTTTGGCTCATAAACGCAATTGCCGCAAAATTAGAATCTAGGCATTTTTAACGTAGTCATAGTAAGCTTGCTGAAGTCGACGTGTTACTGGGCCTGGCGAAGATTTCAGCACATCACCATTTACAGAGGCGATAGGCATTACTTCTCTTGTCGATGAGGTTAAAAAAGCTTCGTCAGCATTTTTTAAATCTTGTCTCGTAAAATTTTTCTTTTTTAGAGGTATGTCTAATCCTTGGGCAAGAGTGATCACGATATTTCTCGTGATGCCGCGAAGAATGTCTGAGTCATCGGGCGATGTCCACAGTTCTCCGTTAACAACACAGAATACGTTCGATGTCGTAGCCTCTGTTATAAAGCCTTCAGAATTCTCCATGATGGCCTCATGAGCTTTCTTTTCGGCTGCAAATTTGTAAGCCAGGACGTTGTTGAGATAATTGCCCGATTTGATATCGGGATCCATAGCCTTTTTTGAGTTGCGCAGTACTCCGGCTATAACAACAGGCACACCTCTTTCAAAATATTCTCGCGGATGAGGCTTCAGCGGACGCAGATACATGACTTCATTAACAGTTGTTGGAGCATAAGGGTCGAGAGTGATTGGCCCCTCCCCTCGCGAAATCTGGATTCTTAAATAGGCATCGTCAAAGGGTGCCTTTTGGTAGAACTCTTGCATTCTGTCTAGATATTGCTTTTTTGTGTAAGGCAGCTTCATCGATATGCGCTCTGCTGACAAAAACAATCTGTCAATGTGGGGCTCAACGGCAAAAAGTTTACCAGAGTAGCTCCTCACAACTTCATAAATTGCATCGCCATACAGGAAGCCTCTGTCAAACACAGAGATTTTTGCCTCGGACGGTTTAGATATCGCCCCATTAATCATTACCAGCTCTTCCATTTGCGGCTCCGTTTGTTGCTCATCTAGATTTTCTGCAATGAAAGTACTCCTACTAGTGGGGAGCAGGCAAGAACACCTTAGAGAGCCTTCTTATTTGAGATATCCACTGAGATACCCTCGCTATTTGAAATCCTTGCTACTTGCAGGTACGAATACGGGATTTTGAATCCACGACTTTAAGTGCTGAGAAGTAAATATTTTTTTCTATTTTAACCCAAAACAAGTATTGGCCAGAGAGAAGGTAGGAATACCTGCTGTCAGCTGTCGAAGTCAAAATCCCGTTGCCTTTTAGAAAACTTCGAAAATGTGAAGTCATATCGAGGACCGCTTGGCAGCCAGAGCCAAAAGTCTCTTCACCCATTTTCACTTGATCAGCGTCAGAAAAATAATACACGCTTGCCTGAGACATAAGTTCAGCGTCACTTAAGACGGCCTTAAAATAGAAGTTGCCGCGCCCTTTAACGAAGTCAGCTAAATCTAACTCGCCCCCACCGCGTTCAAAGAGAATGTGATGGTTAACGCCACCCAATACTCCCACTGTTTTTTCAATAAGCCACACTTCGAGTTCAACGGCGGTAGGACGAATCTTTGTAGCATCGTCAGACAAGTAGTCGTCGTAGATCTCGGGAGGGATGTCCTTTGCAACAGACTCGGCTACAGCAAAATCCTCAGATGTCTTTTCTACCTTAGTGACGACGCTTTCGGGAGCTTCCCAAGCCTTAGTACAGCCCGCAGAAAATACGAGCAAGCTAATTGCCACTGACAAAAATATCTGGAAACCTTCGATGTCAGTCGGCGCGCGACGATTTGGCAACTGAGTCCTAGAGAATTTCAAAGGTGACAGACATTTATTGGAACTCCAAGACGCCAAGTAATTCTTGGAGTCGAACATTTGGTTCATTGTAAGCTACCAAGTGCGCGGTGGAGTGGCGCATAGTGTGGCGAGATCGACAACGCCTCCTGAATTCTACGAAGCGCCTCGGATGTGTTCCCGCGGCTGCCTTCAATGACCGCCAAGCCCGTCTTGGCTGCAATATTGGTCGGATCAAGCCGTAGAACGCTGTTCCAGCTTTCCTCTGCGCACGCCCACTGCTTTTTCTCCGCGCAAAAGCGAGACTTTAAAATCTTTGGCAGCAGTCTCTTTTCAGGCAAACTCAAACTTAGCCCTAAGTTCACATCAGCTTCTGAGTACTTCCCGATGGAATGCTCCATATATGCCAGCAGCCCGTAAAACAGGGGCTCTGTATTGGTTCGCTGTGTAAGATCGGTGATGAGTTTCTTGCCTTCTAGTTTTTCATTTCCCTGGAAGTAGAGGTACGACTTAGCTGCTATGACTATAGCGTTGGTAGGTAAAAGATTTTGAGCTTCGTCCATCCATTTTGACATTTGTTGAAAGCCGTATCGACTTCGATCCGCGTTCAAATTTGGAGCATGATCCTTGGTTTGGTCCGGATCCATATCTAAAGCTTCTTGCAAATACTTGAGAGTATTTGCAGAATCTCCCAAGTGAGCATGAATTCTTGCTTTTAAAAGCCGCAGTTCCTGAGCATACTCTTTGAAGGACTTGAGGTATTCATCAATTCTCTCTAAGCCTTTTGATGCCATTTCGGGAGCTGAGCTACTTTGAGCCTCCATAAGATTGAGTTCTGCCCAGACAAGAGTGAGTAACCCATCCGACGGCGTTTGCTCAAGGGCCTTAAGCACTGACTCTTTTGCCAATGCCGGCCGGCGACGAATGAGTTCTATGACAGCTTGATGGTAGATCGCTGGTGAATAGTAAGGATCCTGAGAGAGCGCCTGTTGAAAAAACGTACTAGCTTGATCAAGGTTCATACTAATTAGTTCGATCATTCCCAGCAAATTCAGAGAGACTTTTCGGTACTCGGCATTTGAAACCTGATTGAGCGCATCTTCAATCAATCTTCTGGCCGCAATTGCTTCGCCGCGGTTGATTTGTAAAGTGGCCAACTGAAGAAGCACATCAACATGGTTCGAACGCAACCTATAGGCGCGATCTAGCAAAGAATAGCTTTCTTCAAGGTTTCCTTTCTTTTGCTCTTTAAGTGCTTCTTGATAGATTTGATTAAAACTATCCGCGACCGTTCCCGTTTGTCTCTGCTTATAAAAGTAAAATCCGGCGCCAAGAGCAAAAAGAACTATCAAAAGCCAAAACGTGCGATTCGATTGCTCGGCCTCTTGAGCCACTGAAGGATCTCGCCGATAGGTATAAACTTCTTTCGGCTCCTCTGCCTTCTCTCTCTTGCGGTTCTGCCCTTCCGCAACCTGCTGCTCTATTCCCTGAATTATACTATCGTGCTTAACAAACATCCGACCACTCAAAGATTGTGTTAAGGTCTCTGTTTGCGTGTCATCAAAAGTTTTGGTGGGGTTCTCTTCTAGCTGTTCAAACCGATTCTTTAATTTGTTAACAACTTCTTGGAACTCGCTAGCATCTCTGATAAATCCCCAACGCCCATGAGTCTTACAGATCTCGTCGACAAGTGAGAGTTCTTTGCCTGATATTGCCGTTCGCACTTCTTCGGCTGTGTAAGGACCGAGAATGAGCCCGCCCTGTTTCGCCAACCATATTCGCTCTTCCACTTAGCCCCCGACTAATGTCTGAAGTGCCTCTTGCCAGTAAGTACCATCGAAATCCCAAGCTCTTCACATCGCTTAAGAACTTCATCGTCTCGCTTGGATCCACCGGGCTGTATCACCCACCGTACTCCTGCTTGAGCAATTCTCTCAACTGAGTCTACAAATGGAAAGAATCCGTCACTAGCCAACACCCACTCTGCAGCAGCTTTCCCATGCACCTTCTCCGCGCGCGTGATGGCATGCTCAACTGCATCTACGCGGTTCACTTGCCCCATCCCAAGACCCAAAGACTGCCCGTGATGAACAATGGAAATCGCGTTGCTTTTTAATTGTGCCACAAGATTCCATGAAAATGTAAGATCCTCTAAAACTTTTGCGTCTGGTTTTTTGCCGTAGTACTTCCAGTCAGAAGTATCTAGCGAAACCTGATCGAAAGTCTGCCGCAAAATGCCCCCTCGTATCGAACGGTATTCATAACGAGGAATCGCCCAGGCCTCCTTTGGAAAAACCAAAACTCGCAACTGGGACTTCTTTCGTAAAAGCTCAATTGCCTCTTCTGTAATGGAGGGGACGACGATACATTCCAAAAATATGCTTGAAAGAAACTCGGTCATTTCGGTCGTGAGTTCGAAATTCGCAGAAACTATGCCACCGAACCGACTCACCGGATCTGCTTCTAACGCTTTTTTTAAGGCTGCAATCCCCGAGGAAGCATCACGTCCAAAGCCACAAGGACTATTGTGTTTTACAACACATGCTGCAGGAGTCGAAAAGACTTCAATGGCTCTCAGTGCTGACTCCAGATCCAGCAAATTGTTATACGAGAGTTCCTTACCCTGCAATATTTTCGATTGCTGCCAACCACTTTCATGTGCTGTCATCCAAACGGCTTCTTGATGAGGGTTCTCCCCATATCGGAGTACCCGATGCTCTCTTAAGGGCAGAGTCTCCTGAGTTGGCAAAAAGTATTTCGCTATCGTTGCGTCGTACTGGGCCGTGTGCTGGAACACCTTTGCAGCAAGATAGCGTCGATCAGCGATATTAAGAGAGTAAGACTTTTCTGTCAGCCAGGCGTAGTCGGACGGATCACAAACTACGGCTACGGATTCGAAGTTTTTTGAGGCCGCCCTCAAAAGGGTCGGGCCGCCAATATCGATCAGCTCTACTTGCTGGGCTTCATCCACTTTCTTTTCTATTCCGCTTTCAAATGGGTAGAGATTGCAAATCACCAGATCAAAAAGTTCCAACTGATTTTCTTTAAGGAGTATTTGGTCTTCTGTGTGGGACTTTCGTGCAAGAAGCGCCATATGTACCTTTGGGTGCAAGGTACGAACTCGGCCATCCATAACTTCAGGAAAACCGGTATGTTCTTCTATCGGTGTTACCCGCAGACCGCTGCCTTTGAGCAATGTGTAAGTACCACCAGTAGAGACAACGCGTGCGCCTGCTTCTACCAATGGCCTAAGAAAATCCACGATACCGGTTTTATTTGAGACGCTAACAAGAATATTTTTGAACATTAAGGCGTGTCCTCATGACTAGAAATTCACTCTCGAGAGAAGTCTTGTCAGATCATCATTGCTGAAGTCAAGACCCGCGCCAAAGTAACTTGTTGAGTTACCCTCTCGAGAAGAAAAGTCATCAAAACCGCCGATCAGATAAAGCCCTTTGAGCAAGTCAAATCTTGCAAAAGCCCTGAGGTGAATGCTATTTTCTGTAAATTCAAAAGCGTCGAATGAAAGTCGCAGCTGTCTTCTAAAGAAATGATAATCAACTCCGAACCCACCGCTACTTTCGATGAGTCCGCCTCGTAACGCCAATTCATGAATATACTTGGCATACATGGCAGAAAATTTAACTTTATTTTTAAACACTTTGGTTTCTCGAGTCGTAGTCGTTCCACCTGGTTCATTGACCAGAGTCGTATCGACCCTCTCTATGACGCCAGTGGGGTCATCGACTACTTGGATAAGATAGTAACGATCTTGCCCCGGTTGTATCTGAAGCCCGAGGTAGGATTTAAATAGTCCCGGCCCGGTCTGGTACTCCGAACGCAAATCTAAACTGGTTTGGAGTGATGAAACATCGCCTAAGAAAAGGTTAACGTTATCCACAGCCTTATTCACTTCGACGATGGTCGTGTCATCGTTAACAAGCTTTCCGAGTGTTCCCTCTCCTGTATTGATCTTTCTCGTGATGTCTTCGATATTTCCCATGCTTCGGTCGAGTTTATCAACGCTTGCCATGAGTTTTCGCCAAGAGGAACGAAAGCCTTGCTCGCCTTCCTCGGTCATTGAGTCACGGATAACGTCTGATATCTCTCTGACATTTGAAACAATCTCTCTAAAATCTTGCTTGTTATCGCGGGACACTTCGGAGAGATCTTGAGTTACCTTTTCAATGTTATCGACGATGCGACCAAGCGCTGTGACGCGATCCCCTTCCTGAGTGGCCGACTTAAGAGCTTGCGCCACTTCCTTAAGATCGTCCGTAATTTCAGATACGTCTCCCATCACTTTATCAAGAGAACCACCTTCATTGATCTTGCCAATCTGCCCATTGTCTCCCAGCAGTGGATCTGCATCGCTTCCCGGAAAAAGTTCAACATAACGATCTCCAAGAATACCTAAGGACTTTATCGTAACTCGCGCCGAAGTTTTGACCGGCAAGTCCCCTCGAATCAACATCTCTACTCGGGCCTGACCATCTCGCAAATCAATACCTTCTATGATTCCGACATCGATACCAGCTGTCTTCACAGAGCCCTTCTTAACAAGGCCTGAGGCATCACCGACTAAAAACCAATAGGATTTTGTTGAGCCCCTAAGGCTTGGATTCTCCGAGACGCGAAACGCCATATAGACGATCAGTCCAGAGATGATCGCCACCACAAACCCAACTCTTAATGTGAGAGTAGGAACCCCATTCACTCCCGATGAACCCCTTTTGAGACAAATCGTTTCACTAACTCAATTTCCGAACTTAAAAAGTCATCGGCAGTTCCGCTCAGTAAGATCACCCCATCGTTCAGCATTGCTATAAAATCTCCAAATCGAAATGCGGCATAAAGATCATGCGTCACAACTACACTCGTCATACCTTCGCGATGGCGATGTGTATCCAGAATTAGATTATCAACCATTTCGGTCATGATGGGATCCAGTCCTGTTGTTGGCTCATCATAAAAAAGGATTTCTGGATCTATGGCTAACGCGCGAGCTAGACCAACTCGCTTCCTCATTCCGCCACTTAATTCGGAAGGAAGTTTTTCGAAGTCTCTCGGCTTAAGGCCTACGCTAAGCAGTTTGTCTTGAGCCAATCTCCGCGCTGCTGCGCGCTTAAGATCTTTACGATGCTCTCGAATAGGGAACAGCACATTTTGAAGTGCAGTCATATCATCAAAAAGAGCCGCATTTTGAAAAAGGACTCCAAAGTTTTTCGAAAATTCAACAGCTTCATCGACATCAAACTTGGTAACGTCTTTTCCGAGGACTTCGATGAGCCCTGATGTTGGCGGTAGCAAGCCGAGCAGCATCTTAAGGAGCACGCTTTTCCCTGTTCCACTAAATCCGATCAGCACAGTGATTTTGCCTTTGGGAATCTCTAAATTGACGTCTCTGAGTACCTGCTCTTTACCATCAAATGACTTCTGTAACTTCTCTACTCGAATGACTACGGAGGCTGGGACATTGGGAGTAAGTAATTCTGGCATCGCTCTCTCGCTTTAACATATCACATGATAGCTAAATACAATCTTATCAATTTTGTTACGAAAAGATCGACGATAATTATTGATACCATGCTAATTACGACACCGTGATGTGTAGCATCACCGACACCTTTGGCACCTCCTTCGGTATGAAATCCCTTGAACGTGCATACAGATGAAAATATTAGCCCAAACACCGCTCCCTTGATCACTCCTTCTACTATGTCTCTTGGTTCTGCCCAATCGTTGACCTTTGACCAAAAAACCGCCGGGTCTAGGTGTAGTACATGAACAGCCATGACGTGGGCTCCAAACATTGCCACAAACCCAAAAAAACTCGTCAGGAGTGGAGTTGCAATGACTCCCGCGATCACCCTTGGAGCAACTAAGTATTGAATAGGGCTCACTCCCATGATTTTCATTGCATCAATCTGCTCCGTAACTCTCATCGTACCCAGTTGGGCTGCCATGGCTCCGCCAGCACGAGCTGAAATAATGAGCCCAGTTAATACCGGTCCTAATTCCCGAAAAATGCCTAAAGCTACCGTAGCACCAATAAGACCTTCCGCGTTGATCATGCGAAATCCTAGATAACTCTGAAAGCAAAAGACCATTCCTGTAAACATTCCTGTTAAAGCGACGATGAGGAGGCTTTTGTTTGCCACAAACTCCAGTTGCACTAAAAACTGCGTCCATCGGAAAGGGGGACGAAAGGCCATACGAAAAGCTTGAAAAATAAAAAGAGAAAGCTCTCCTAATTTTAAAAAGGGCATCTTAGCGAGATCAAGGAACTCGGAAAAGTCCCAAGAATTCCTTTCTTCGCCATTTGTGTCCGAGCTACCAGCACCTGTTGAGACGCTCACGGCGTGTATCTCCGCGGTATTCGTGAATTGATGTTTGTAAGGACTTCGTACCCAATCGTGTTTGCATGATAAGCAAGTGTTTCCACTCTCACGGCAGACTGAGCTCCAAGGTTTGTTTCACCGAAAAGAAGTACGCTCTCACCAATAAGAAGTTGGTCTTTTTGCGTATGCTCTTCGAGACTTATCATAAGGTAGTCCATACACACTCGTCCTACAACTGGACAAACTTCCTCTCTTACCACAACAGAGGCCTTGTTCGACAAACACCTCAAATATCCATCACCATAACCAACCGGAAGAACCGCTATCTTCATTTCTTTGGACGCTCGAAAGGTGCCGCCATAACTAACAATCTCGCCCCTCTTTAAATTTTGAAAGTGGACAATTTGACTTTTCAAACTCATGGCGGGCCTGAGATCCGACAAGATTTTTTCTGTTGGACTACATCCGTAAAGGGAAATGCCCGGACGAAAAAACTTCATCTGACTTTTTGTGAAACTAGGTATCTGTTCTTCAACTCGATCAAGTGGATTGCCATGAAGCACATAACCTGAAATGATCGGTGCGGAGCTTCCCCAGTGGATGGCTAGGTTCCAACCGTCAACATCATCCACGTAGTCGGCAAATATCTTGAGCTGAGCTAGGCTTGTTGAACTTTTATCGTAAAAATCTGCCGAAGAGTGGAGGTGGGTACAAAGCCCAACAAGATTTCGAAGGCTCGTGGCTTTGCCAACAACTTGCTTGGCAAGCGCCGGATCCATACCTAGGCGGTTCATTCCAGTATTGATTTTTAAATGAAAGCCAACGTCTCTAAAAAAACTTTTCAAAAGTTCAATTTCACTTTTGCGGCTCACAACTGGCGTAAGCTGATGCTTCCTGCATGCCCCAAGGCTGATTTCATCAAAAGTGGCAAAAACAAGAATGGGGGTGAGAATTCCCGCTTGTCGAAGCTCGATACCCTCTTCTACGAGTGCTACACCAAAGCCGACTGGCTCCATATATTCCAGCGACTTGGCAACATCGATTAGACCATGACCATAAGCATTCGCCTTAACCATCGGGCAAAGGCCAGCACGATCGCCTAAAGTGCTCAAGAGAAGACTGTAGTTTTCTTTAATTGCAGAAAGATTAATTTCCGCCCAAGTCTTTCGAAAGTGTGCCTCTACCACTTGAGGGCCCTCCAATTTCATTCAAGCTTTCGATGGATTTGAACTCCGGACGAAAGGCCTCGTCTACGACATAGATGCACACTTTGTTTTTACTTCGAGACATCACCTGATCAAGTGCTTCCTGGGCCGACTCCACAAGAGCGTCCGCGTCTGATGAAAGATTCGGGAACTCACTAACACCTATACTGAGGCTCAAATGCCCTAAAGGTTGATGATCCATCATCGGAAACGCCGCCTGACTGATTGCACGACGTATTTTTTCAGACTTAATGGCAGCCCCAACTCGAGACGTATGCGGCAGCACCATAACCAGTCGACCGCCACCCAAGTTAAAGATTCGATCGTTCGCGCGCGAAGCACGAAGGAGATATTTCACAACTTTACGTAAAAGAACATTCGAGAGCACGATACCATTTCGCTCGTTGTAAGATTTGAAATCATCAATTTCGATCGCAATCACTGAGAGTGGGTGTTTAATTCTGCGACTTCGAGACACCTCATCGGCAACGAAACTGTGTAGACCCTTTGCCAAATAGGCCTCTGTCTGGGAATCTTTGTTTTCTAAAAGGTGTAGTCTGAGCTGGGACTGCTTAAGTTCAATCTCTCTTATCAGTGAGCTTTTAATGAGTTCAACTGCTGAATCGTGATGAAATGAGGGGCGCACAAAAACAAGTATATAAATTTGCCCATCGGTTAGTTCCAAACACAAAAAAGTGCGGTCTTCCACGAATCCCATCTTATCTAAAAAAACACGCAGTTCCGGTAGCTCAGAAGGGCTTCTTAGAAGCGGCAATAATGTTTTGGGATCTCTCTTCGAAAGATCGACTCCCAAACCTTCACTCGGATCGATCGGTAAATTCTTGCTAATTTGCAGCGGCAAACTTCGATGACTTGCAATAAAACGAAACAAACAGACTGGGCCTTGCTGAGTCCACGCAGACATCCAGTTAGCCAAGTTTTGAAAACAAGTCCCCATATCCTGTGAGTCTCGGATCAGCTGGCTCATCGAGAGCAACCCATCCAACTGAGATTCAAACCATGCAAGATTACGATCTCTTAAAGTGATCTCTGCATGTAGCTCTAAATATTTTGATTCCGCTAACTGTCGTTTTTGTTGTACGTAACTCAGCTCAGCGACGCGGTCTACTCTCAAAGTTAAGGCAATCGAGCCAAAGGAGCTCCAAAGTACTACGTCTGAAGCACCAAATTCAAGAGCTCTTTGTTGCTCATCAGGATCTTCCCCGTCTACTAAAACGAGCAATGAAGATTCTACGTTGATGAGACGAACCGCCGCGAACAAATCAGACAAATCTGCATCTTCGGTGACAATATCTACTAACAGAATCGAGGTCGGCTGCGCCCTGAACTCTTCTAGCAAAAGAGAGGTGTCTTCAAATAACTGCGTGTTGTATCCGACAGATTCCAGCGACTCGGAGATGTATTTACGCCGAGTACGATTTTGGCAGTATACGAGCACCTGAAAGCGTGAGCGAAAATTATCCACCCTGATCCTCCGACATGTCTCTAACTATAGACTTCGGTAGCTGAGGTTTCCACGCTGAACGAAGGACTGTTTTTTTGAACTCCTCGGATATAGGTTTCAACGTAATTTCTGTACCCGCAGGTCGAAAATCAATTTTAGGAAGCTCGTCTTCAGTGGTTTGAGATGATGCAGTTCGTTCACGAATTAAAGTTTCTTCTTCTTGCCATGACTGATTATGTCCACCCAGAGCCGCCGTCAGAGCCTTGATGCTTTCTTGACTCTCGGTAGTAAATGAAGTGGGCTCGCAAACTTCTGTCCACTCCTTGTTAAGAAGTCCTTCGAGTCGATCTAAAGCCATTTCTACATTTTTATGATCGCCTGTCTTCCACAGACCCTTGACCTTTAAAAGATCAATCTGTGCTTTTGCAGACGCGAGTGGAGCATAAATCTGACCCTTAAGCTGAGCCCAAAGTCTTCGCTGGCTTTCTTTCCAGGTGTGTTTTTCTTCGAATTGCTCTTCACTAAGTTGTCTTTGCACTTGATCTTGCCACTTTGACCAGTGAAACAGAAAGTCAGTTAAGACAGGTTTTAGAAAATCCCTTTTCGATTCTGAAAGAGTTTTCAAATTGCCCATCCACTGCTCCTGAGAATCACCTTTAAATAGCTCTATCACGCGTCTTTCAACAAACACGCCAATATAATACCCTGCAAGTCCCAATAAAATAATCAGTCCCAAAGCAAGTAGCTGTAACGCAGTAAATGTTTTGGTGACCCTTGCTTCGTTTGTAGAGATCAGCTTCAACGTCAATGCGCCACCTAAAAGGGAGGCGCTATTAGCACTGATCTTGCTCAAATCGCTTTCATCGTTTGCGTTGATAGAAACAATTGTATCTTCTTGTGCTCCTACCAGGTGGGCTTCAAAAGCTTGTCCTTTAAGATCTTTCAGTACGCTTTCAATGAATTTTGCCTCGATGATTCCCACAAAGCCGGCTGAATCTCCGCGACCCTTTGGAGCCCAGATGAGAAGTTGCTGTTTGTTATCAAGAGCGAAAAGGTTACTTTGGCTGAGTAGTCCTGAACTTCTTTGAGCTCTGGCAATGAGTCGAACAATTTCCCTTTGTTGATCAGCAGATCCTAACTGACCAAGGTCCGAAATCACCCATGCGGCTGACTGCCACTCAACTGCTCCAGCTGCAAGAAACGGAGAAGGTAGAGGCCCACCTCTTCCGGTCTGGTTCCAAACGGCCAACTGATAAGCACGGTTCTGGATTTCTCTTTCAAGCAAAGTTGTCGACATTGCCAACACTTGTTTGGAGTAACTGCTTAGTATCTCGCTGTTTACCTTCTCCAATTGAGAGTTAATGTCGCTCTTCTGAATCCAGTAACTGAACATAGAGAACACAATGAGTAACAACGGTAAAGTCCATCTTACTGATAGTGGCATAGACTTCCTTCCATCCTTGGTCGTCTTGCGAGCGCCAGCCCGCGTTGAATTTATTGTCCTTAGGCCAGGTGATTTGGTCAAGCTCCAGTCGTCGAAGGCAGGGCCCCAATCTTTTTTTTACCTCCACACGAGGCGTTGGCAGCAGGTTAATCTAGTGAATGATTGCCGGGCGCTCAGAGACTTTGATGACGCGATATCAACGAAAGCGACTCAACCCTTGGTTTTCTTGCCTCAATGCAAAAATGGTAGCAAATGCTATGGATGATGGTTGCCGGTTGTCAGAAAAAACTGGATTTGCCTGAAAGAAGAGAGGATCAATGTCTTCAGTTTTGCGTTCTTCAGATTTCTTAGTGGTCGGGGGAGGAATCTCTGGCCTCTTGTTTGCCTTAGAGGCTTCAAAACTTGGAAATGTGAGAATCCTCGCCAAAAAGGAACTCACAGAAGGAAATACACCTTGGGCACAGGGAGGAATCGCAGCACACCAGATAGACGACCTTGAAGCCCACAAAAGAGACACCCTTAAAGCCGGCGCCGGACTGTGCCGGGAATTCGCAGTAGAAAAACTCCTGGGTACGGCCCCTGATTCAATCGCCTTGCTGCGAAAGTATGGAGTTAACTTTGAGCCCCACCTAGGTCTAGAAGGTGGACACTCCGCTCGCCGTATTCACCATGTTCAAGATCAAACCGGTAAGGCAATTCATGCTGCCCTCATTGATTCGATTCGAGCCAACAAGAATATTGAGGTTGTCGAGAATTGCATTGCTATTGACTTAATCATAGATCGAAAAGTAGATCCGTGGAGATTTCACTCAAAACCCCAATGCTTGGGTGTTTACGCTCTTGATAAAAAAACCAACCGAGTAGCAACCTATGTTGCCGACGAGATCATTTTAGCAACCGGAGGAGCTGGCAAAGTTTACCTTTACACTTCGAACTGGGAGGGTGCGACAGGTGATGGGATTGCAATGGCATACCGAGCAGGTTGCCGCGTGTCTAATCTGGAGTTTATGCAGTTTCACCCGACATGTCTTTTTCATCGCGAGTCTCGAAACTTTCTCATCACCGAGGCTCTTCGTGGGGATGGAGCTATTTTGATTGATCACAAAGGCAATGCTTTCGCTAAAAAGTATCACGAAAAAGCGGAACTGGCCCCGCGCGATATAGTCGCTCGCGCCATCGATGCTGAAATAAAAAAATCAAGAGCTGAGTGTGTCTACCTTGATGCCAGACATCTTGGGTCGCAGTTTCTTGAGGAGCACTATCCTCAGATGTTTAGCCGGTGTCTCGAACTGGGTATTGATATTAGAACCGAGCCGATACCTGTTGTTCCAGCGGCTCACTATCTTTGTGGTGGAGTACTTTGTGAGCCCGATGGCACAACTGACGTCAGTCATCTTTATGTTTTGGGAGAGAGCGCATGCACCGGGCTACATGGCGCCAATCGACTAGCTTCTAATTCTTTACTCGAGTGTGCAGCAATGGCACAGCTTTGCGTCGAAACAATCCGGTCTCGGTTTGGAGGCGCCGCCAAAAACGCCGAAGATTCCT
Source organism: Bdellovibrionales bacterium CG10_big_fil_rev_8_21_14_0_10_45_34 (assembly GCA_002778785.1). Taxonomy (GTDB): domain Bacteria; phylum Bdellovibrionota; class Bdellovibrionia; order Bdellovibrionales; family 1-14-0-10-45-34; genus 1-14-0-10-45-34. Next base: position 114,705 of record PEZS01000008.1, read on the forward strand.
CCGACAAAGCTGCCCTTCGAAAACTGATAAGACCGTGGCAATCGCCCGCGGTCCGAGACGATGACGAACTCATTGTCATAACCCATATGTGGAATGAAGTGCGCCACCTCATGTCTAATTACGTGGGCATCGTGCGATCAAATAAAAGGTTGGAGCGCGCCCATCAACGCTTAGTTAACTTGTTAAATGAAGTGAAGAGCTATTACGACAATTTGGCGATACACCCACACATCATTGAGCTTCGCAATATTACGCTTGTAGCTCACTTAACTATTCTATGCGCGCGAAAGAGAAAAGAGTCTCGCGGGATACATTACAATATTGATTGGCCCGAAACCAAGCCGGCCCGGGCGCGAGACTCGATAGTTTGAATAAGATATTCTTAACAACAGATGAGTTTTAATCAAATTAACAAAATCAAAAAATAAAAAGGCGGTCGATTACCAACCGCCTCTCAATCCTATTGAGTATTCTTATGACTGTGGCTGGCAAAGACCAGCGGCTCTAAGCTCCAACTTAATATTTCTGTAGAGCTCCTCTCCGTTTTCAGCTGGAGTAACAACTGCGTCGTATCGTGATTTCAAATGGGCGCCTAAATTCTGGCTATCTGAAGGTGAACACGAAAACGCCGCAGCCAGCGACCTTACATACTCGCCTTCACCTTGTGCCAACTCTGCTTTTAACACTTCTGAATTATTCGCAACATAGTAAGCTGGCTCCATTTCACTGGCAGCCAAATCAAGTTTTTTGCAACCAAGGGTACCGGTTGTCATTCCAAAGGTGGGAGGAACAAATACGTTCGTCGTCGCTCTAGTAGAGGTACCAAGGAATGTGGCACTGTCGGTAACTTCCCAACCAAGCCCACATCCATCCATCGAGTCTCGCGCCTGAGTAGCCAACGATAGTGCACTGATTGCTACGAATGCTGTCAAAATTCCAAACTTATGCATTGAAAACATTTATCCCTCTCTATTTAGTTTGTTAATTCATACCTGCTACTGCATGTAAGAGGCTAAGCCAAACCCTAACAATATATCAATCAAAAAAGTGGGCCCACGCGAATAGAACTTCGTTAAAATAAACATCGACTAGACCAATGCTCCTTAGGGTCTCAAGCGAAAGCCTCAATTCATTGTTGTGGGCCAAATGAAAGGCTAAAATCCCATCAAAAGTCCAAATCGACATTTGCTCAGTGATGTCATTTGTCAAATGAGGCCTGTCCCAAAAAAACGGAGCATAAAAGTTCTGCCTAAACGTAAGTTTAAACCTTTCTGAGAATCGAAAAATGAAACCGGCGTCGACACTTGGCCCCAATCGATACCCTCGGCGAACGGAGTTTCCGATATCTAACCTTCCTCCAGCGAGTAGGTAGCCAACCATACGGTCCACTCCGAACCGAGAAGCAAATCCGAAAGTTGCTTCGTTAGATAGTAAGGTGCAGTTCATGCATTGAAAATCCTTAGGGTTTTCGATTCTCGAAAACACCCTCCATGACATAGGTGTTTCGAGACTCCAAAAAGGTGAGAGTGCAACAATATTTAGAAGGCGCGCTTGTTCGAACTGCAAATTCTTAGCCTCGAGCTCATAGATCAATTTTAATGCAGGAAATTCTATCTGCGAGTAAGGCGAGAAGCCCAAATCACTTGAGGCCAAGTCGTGATAAGCAGTTCGTACTTCAACCACACTAAGTGGTCCAGAACTGTATTGATGGTCTCTAAAGCCGCCAGCAAACAACACGCGCCATGGATCATCCCCTATATGAGGAGGCGAAAACTCGGAAGTCCAACTTGGGTCACTAAAGATCTCGCTGTCAGCTGTATCGTAATATAAGTTTCTGTTCTTTTTCTTGGTGCTCGGCAAACTTGCTCTTAACGAGAGCAAATCTTTTCTAAATGTCGCTTTTTTTGCATCTGTCCCTTGTCCGAGATAATCTAAATAGGAAATGAGAAAGCTTACTGTCTCGGCTAACTCTGCAGCATCCTTGGCCGAACGCCTCTCTATATGTTCCACAGAGGATTCACGAAGGGCGCGCCAAAAAATATCTCTTTGCCCCTTGCCGAGGGCCTCCCAATCCTGCTTTAAACTACGTGAAGCCGAAGGCCTAAAAACTATACCTTTCACGACGCCAGACTGCCTCGTAAGGGACTTCATGCTTTCGCCCGGTATCTCGTACAATCTGTCGCTAGTCAGCTGCCATTCAGGTCGGACAGCCTCGATGGCGGCGAGAATCTGATACGAACAGTTTTCATCGAGAAAAAAATAATCAAAAAAGGAGTTTGTCTCGATCTCCCAGAGATGCTCAATCAACATTCTGATCTCACCCGGACTCAGCGCAATCTGATACTCCCATAGATCACGGTGTTCACCTCGAATGTATTCACCAACCTTCAAATAAAATGGTTCGTTCGACCATTGCCCTAAATATCCGCCTGCCAATCCGAAGTACATGAACGCAAACGGATTTTCATCAGGAGGGACGTTCGCAGCAAAGTTGATACCCTGATCTAATAGCCCATCTCCTCTGTTCGAACCGATGCGTAAAAAAGTGTGACCGAACATCGAAGCAGGATTACCTGAGTAGGCGCTCGAAAAAACAACGGTCAAAATTTGTAGCTCGCCAAACTGTCTTAAGAAACCATCAAACTTCTCGCACTCGCTTCGTGGAATTCCCAGGGAAAATGCATTATTGAGCAACCTTAGCCTTGCGGGCATCGCACACCTCGGGACTTGATTAAAGCGCCCAACGACTTGCCTTGGCGACTCTGCAAGAAAGGCCTCTAAAGAAGCAACCAGTTCAGCAAGAGGATCTGTACGCCCCATTTCTGAAAAAAAGAATTGATTACCATCGAGACGACTTCTAGTCCCTAGGAGCCAATGATTATGATAATGCATTATTTTTTGCCACGATCGTGATTTCGAAAAGTCTATTAACTCCTTTAGAGAGATTCCTCTCGACGAAAGCGACAGCGGCAAAGGGAGTTTGTAGGTCACCGCCTTGTCAACTTGATTCCCTATATTTGGGCCGTGGGTTGGCACTTGGACCTTTAGAGCAGCTTCTGAAAAGATCACTTTAAAAAGCGTAGTGATACAAAAAAAGACAAAAGCTATTACCAAAAATCTACCGTTTCCAGCAGACGGCGCGATCTTGCCTAAAATGACTCTCATGATACGAATTGCCCTTTTTGAAGCTGAGTTAAAGTAAAAGTCTTTTGAATTGTTTTAGCCTAACTCGTCATCGCATAACTTGCTTTTGACAGAGACCTAGTCAACAAAGAGAGTGCCTAACCTTTATAATGTACTCAACATTGTCGAATCGATTCATCTATGTCATCTTTCACAAGATATGCTTTTTAATCGTTTTTTCTTCCTGTTTATCGCGGCTACTGGCCTCTGCCTTAGCGGCTGCTCTCATTTCTTGTACTATCCAAGCAGAAGGCTTTACATTACCCCCTCTCATTTAAGTTTTATTCCAGTCGAGATTGTCTATACCTCATCCGACGGAAAGCCTTTTGTTATATGGTATTTCGACTCAAAATCCAAAAGGATCGACCGTCCAATGATCTTATTCTTTCATGGTAATGCCGAAAATATGTCCAGCCACTATTCATCAGCCTATTGGCTTCTAGAAAAAGGCTACGATTTTGCCATTTTTGATTATCCTGGTTACGGTCCTAGCCCGGGCTCCCCAAATCCTGAAAATACCGTTAGAAGTGGGGTATCATTTTTGGAGTGGGCAATTAAAATGTTTCCAAACCGTAAGTTCGTTGTTTGGGGCCAAAGCCTCGGCGGGGCTATCGCCCTAAGGTCAGTAATTGAATTGAGTTCTTTGAAACCTAAGAGTGAAGTTATTCTTGGAATCGTTGCCGAAAGCACATTTAGCTCTTACCGTTCAGTTGGTGCGGATATTCTTTCTAGGTCTTTTTGGACGTGGCTTCTTCAACCCCTCTCTTATGTAGTGCTTAGTGATAAGTTCGCACCGCGAGGAAGGATTTCTGAAATCTCGCCTATTCCCTTATTGGTAGTTCATGGAAAAAGAGATCCGATGATTGATTTAAATGAAGGTGAAATGATTTTCGAAGAGGCAAAAGAGCCTAAGTACTTATTGACGGTAGAAGATGGCCACCATACAGACGCATTCGTCGGAAAATCCAGAGAAGAAAATCGCAATCTCTTCACACAGTTGTTAGAAAATAAATTTTCTTTTAGTAGCATAACTACTTCCGAACAACCTTTTTGAATACACGATTCCGCTCAATTCTGCTTGGGAATTACCAGCTGGCGAGAATCCACTGGGCCTGTAATCGTTAGAACCGCGGATGACTGCTCGGCAATATGGGTGGGCACCGCAAATTTCATCCAGAAACCTTTCGCCCAACGTGTAAAATGAGGGAATCGATTGTTGAGTTCTGGAAATTTTTCTGTAGCTCTGACAAGTTTCGCTTCATACCTTTTTCCATCCTGATCGAGGAATATCTTCCAAAGGCTATCGGCGTCGGCTAAGTTTATTAACTCTCTGGAATTAGAAAAGAAGCTAACAAACATTTCGTATTCAAATGCCCTTTGCTGCTGATCTTCGTCTCGCTCTTGCTGAATTTTACTCGCAGGCCACTCATAGACCATTGCCTTCTTTTGCAAAATTAGGTCTGCAGCACGATTTGAAATGGGAGTTACTGCCATCTCAAAATTTGTGACAAGGCCACTGTAAGACTTAACCCAGTAGGTGTGATCCTGTAAGTAATCGATGTAATGTTCAGGATCGCGGTTCTGCCGTGAAATTGTTGAACACGAAACCACCAGTAGCGACACCCCGGCCACCAGCATACGAAACTTTTTAGTGTTTGAAGCTCTTTGAAGCAATTCTGATTTCCTTTTCGATAAGCGACTCTACCTTGCAAGTATCTCAGACTTCGTAGTCAAAGAATGAAACCTCAGTCCGCGTTCTTCGATTTTCTCTCTTCCACCCTCTTCTCTGTCAACACAAGCAATAATCCCAAGTACCTGCAGGCCAGCCTCTTCGGCTCGCTCAACAGCTTTCAAAGAAGAACCACCCGTTGTCACAACATCTTCCATAATTATCACCTTGTCTCCCACAGAGAAGTTCTTCAGACCTTCAACCCAGCGAGAGGTTCCGTGGCTTTTGGGTTCTTTTCGAATGTAAAATCCATTTAGCGGCCACCCATTTTGTGAGCTTCGAAGGCTTACCGCCGTGACGATGGGATCTGCCCCCATAGTCATACCACCGACTCCTTTGATCTGCCCTCGATATCTTTCCAAAAGTTCTAAGAAGGCCTGACTCATCCACTCGATCCACTTAGCATTGAGCAAGACTTGTTTCATATCGATGTAAAAATCGCTTTCAAGGCCCGAGGCCAGTTTAACCGTGCGCTTTTCGTAGCAAAGTGATCTTACCGCCTCTAACCAAACATCCTTATTGAACACTTTGGCTCCTTATCACGGACTTTACCCAACTTAGAAAGTCTTCTTGCACAAGTTCTCTGCCTAAATCGTTAAAAATCTCATGGTAAAAATCTCGATAAATCTTCAGTTCTTTCTCAGGTGATGCCAATTTCTCAAAAAACTTTTGCCCCATGGCCCCATTCACAATTCTATCGGTACCCGCTAACTGGACTAGGCAGGGCATTTTTATTTCCGTAGCTTCTTGAATTGCCAGATTCATTGCTTCGACCATTTCGGTAAAGAGCCTTGAAGAAACTCGGTCATGTCGAAGGGGATCTTTATAATAGCCACTTGTAACCCTTGTATCTCTGCTTAAATCTTCGTAACGAATTTGGTTAGACATTGCAAATCTAGGGGCCCATTGACTTAAAATCTCTGCCAGCTTCTTTTTTACACCTGCTACAGGTATTGCAATACCCATTAGCGGTGAACTAAAAGCGAAACCCGCTATGTTAGAAACCGAGAATCTCTCTGCCCACCGAGAAAGCACTAGCCCACCCATTGAGTGACCAAAAAGCACCAGCGGCCCTTCAATTTCTTCTCGAAGCAAAAACCTCAAAACACGGTCGAGACTCTCAACATATTCATCAAAATGAAAGATATGCCCTCGTTGGCCATAGGATCGACCATGGCCAGGGAGGTCCCATGCGTAAAAGTTGATCCGCTGTGCGATTTCATTCTTCTCAATCATTTCCGATATAGCCCGGTGATAAGCCTCTGAATGTTCGCCGTGCCCATGAGAAATTACTACCGAGATATTGGCCTTTTGTTGAATCCAAGACTGGACGTAAATCTCGCCATGCTCGGCTCCAGACTTTGCCGTCTTATCTAGTATGAATTTTTCTCTTCTCTCAAACACTCAGCGACTCCAGGTTGCTCATCTATTCTAGGTAAATGAGCAGCATTCTTCCAAGGAAAATTTTAAGATGAGATTCTTCTAATATTCGGATAGCCTGTTTGTGAATGAAACCATTCGCCCACTTGGCAAAAACTTTAACCTGCTTATTCGCTCTAGTGCTATCAGGAGGCGCTACCATCTGCCAAGGCCAATCTAAGGGCCAATCAAAATCACGCGACTCTAGCTATATCAATCTCCATCTTGGTCCAACACTGCCAAATCAAATAGATGGCGTAACAGAGATTTTACCTTCTTGGGGCGCGCGGTATGGATTTCCTATCTTCTCTGGATACTTACTCGAGTCAGGAGCTATCATTAGTCGGGGCAAAGGCACCCACGCTTATGATTTTCACACATCGATTCGTTCGGATATGGATATCAACGGGTATTTAATGGCTATTATGTATCTCGGTGCCGACTTTCACTATTACGCGCCCCCTCACTCTGACTTTCATAGTGCTTTTGGGGGTCACGTGGGAATCGGAATCACAGCCCCCATCATCGATTCTATTTGGATTCGCTCTGATATGAAATTTAATATTAATCCCGGAACATCACTCTATATTGGATTCGGCTTAGAGATGCCAATTTAGCCGAAAACATTTTTTAGAAAAAGGATAGACGGCAACGAGATGGCATTTTGATCCTTTCCAAATCTGAGAAGTTGCTTCTGAATAAAGCTCAAGCTGCTTGCGAGCTTTGTCGACTTTTGCCTCATCCCCCGTCTTGTAGTCTACAATCCAGTATCCGGCGTCAGTAAAACCACACAGATCTATTGCACCTGATAGCAAATGCCCTTCGTGCACAAAGCTAAATGGAAATTCCGCTTTGCCAGATTTCATCAACTGAACAAACGGAAACTCCTCTTGCTCAAACAGGTAATTGAGCGCATCAAGAACATACTGATCTTCACTTTCAAACAATTGTTGCGTAATGTGCGCAGGATCGGACTCTGTTTTTTGAAGAATCTCCATCAATCGGTGAACCTTGTTACCAAAAACCCTCGCATTTAACCTCTCCAGCCAACCTAAAGTTGAAACGCGCTTTCGTTGCCAGCTCTCCCTCTCATCTTTATTTAGAAAAGCAGAAACAGAAAGATTCAAAAATGAATCATCCCGCTCAGGCTCTGATCTTTGTGATACAAATAGCGACTCTGGCGCTCGCAGCAGAGGGGCTTCCGGATCGGATAGCTCAGGAGCCGGCTCTTCAGAAGGCAAACTCGAACTGCCGTCTTGCTGCGAACTCCAAACCTTCGATAGCTTTTCTCCGGCAGATAATGCCAAGTGAAAACGAGCCTGCTCTCTAGAATAATCAGAAAGGCTTCCGATGATAGTTTCTGCCCATGATGATTTTTCAAAGCTGAATTTGATCAGATCGGACATATCTAAATGATCGCCAAGTTTCCAATGATGAGGAGGCTCGGGAATCAGTTTTGAAGACGGAGACATTGTAACCCACAACGATTGCTTGGCTCTAGTGAGGGCCACATACAGAAAGCGCGAAAACTCCTCTTTCTCGCTCGCCTTCTTCAACTCCGCATGAGATTGAGTTATCCAATTGTGAACAATTTCACCATCGATCTCACTTTTAAGAATAAGAGTGTAAGCTCCGCTTTTATCATCCACAGGTAGTAGCGAATCTGGCTGATGCCTCAAACCTTTGCCGGCTCGACTAACAAGTACGTGCTCGAACTGCAAACCCTTTGATGCATGTATCGTCATCAACTGTACTCGATTAGTTTCAAACAAGCCTGGGGCATCGCTATCTGACTCGCGATCTTCAACACGATCTAGAATAGAATCCAAAAGAGTCTCTAACTGAGAGGCCTCCTTGTAAGACCCATCTTTTAGCATATGGACAATCTTCCATATGTTCGCCTCTCTCACTCCCGTCGAGTCTATTGCAAAACTTGTCGAAAGAACGCCACGGGATTGCAAAAACTCGTAGAGGGCGCTGCTCAGCCCAGAACCCAAAAAAATGTTGTAAATTCGAATAAGCTCTTGAAACTTTAGCAAAAGCAGCTCATCCAGCAGGCGGGCTTCATTTGAGGTGAGACTCCGACTCAAAAAGTCAAAAAGTGAATCCGATTTAGGCCAGAGCTTTCGAAGCGCAATAAAGCTAGTGTCTTCTATATGAAACCAGGGGCTCCTAAGAAGTCCAAACAGAACGATATCATTTTCTGGTTCAAACAAAAAACGGCAAAACAACGCCAAATCCTTTACTTCTCTTCTCCTTTTGAAGCCCTTTCTTGCATGAACAAAAACTGGAATTTTATCTAGCTTGAGATGTCTACCAATTTCTACGAGATCTGAGTTACTTCTCGATAGAATGACAATATCTTCGTAACTAGCACCAGAGGCGACAAGTGAGGCAATGTGACTTTTGATAGAAAGAACTTCGTCAGAGAAATCAAGACAGACCTCTAAATGCAAATCAGAAGTCGAGCCCTCACCGCTTTTATTCGCAGGTTCCATGGGTGTAAAGGCGGATAATCCTGAAAATATTTGATTGAAAACATGCACCAATCGCCCTTGAGACCTATAGTTCTTTGATAGGGTCTCAAGTTTAAACTGAGAAGCCTTAAACTCAGCCTTTACTCCCTCAAACACTTCTCTACGCGCGCCCCGAAAAAAATAGATGCTTTGTTGAGGGTCTCCAACAAAAACACACGATTTGTCTGAAATCCAAAGATTAAAAATTCTCATTTGCAGCGGATTCGTATCTTGAAATTCGTCTACAATCCATAGGTCGACCTCTCTTCGAAATTCTTCGAGAGCCTCGGGAAACTTCTGGCTTGCAAGAAGGCACAGGGGTGCTAGCTCGGAGACACTCACTTGCGAAGAAATCATCCGTGAGTTCCACCATCCTTCAAAAAATCTTTGCGCCAACTTATCGAAAAGAACATTACATCGCAAAAACAACTCAGAATTATCTTTCTTGCTAAGATGATTCCTTAGAATCACTACATTCTTCTTTAACTCTGGAATAATTTCATCGATCGCTAGCTTATCTGGGTCAGAAGCCTTAGTGCTTTTTCTAAACGACGACGTACACAGCCATTCAATTTCGCACTGGTCTTTTGATGTCCAGCTATCCAAATCTTTTTTTAAAAAAACCTGGGCCCGCAAAAGATGTTCCTGAATCTTAGAGTACCTACTTTCCTTCAAATGCGGTGATATCAGTCTCAGCAGTTCTTCGATTTGCGAAACTGCCACAGAGACGATTCGTCCAAGATAAATTTTGTGAAGCTCAATATCTAAAGGTCGCAAAATTGGAGTTTCGATTTTTTGTCGCGCGTATTCTAGAAGGTGTAACACAAGGCCTCGATAGCCGTAGATTTCCAAGAGTTCTTGAAACTCGAAGGAATCGGCATTGGATGGATCGTATTTCTGGCGGCTTTCTCCTATTAGCGACTTCAACTGCAGCATGGCTTCTTTTTGAACAAAACGCTCACTCACTAACTCTATTTGTTCAATCACATTCAGGTTAGGACGTACTCGATTCAAAAAATCATAGCAGAGCCCGTCAATGGTTGTAGTGACGATACTTTTTTGAGAAGAGGCAGCCCGTAAAAAATGAGCGTCCCCCACTTCAATGGCACATCGAATAATTCTCTCTTTAATTTCATGCGCAGCTTTTTTGGTGAATGTTGTAACCACAATACGCGGATAGGATTGCTGCCTTGAGAAATGGTTGAAGAAATATTCTTTCACATCTTTGACAAGCCCTGTGGTCTTGCCTGCTCCGGCACCAGCTTGTCTTAATACTTTAAACTTCTCCAACTGGATGTCCTTTAGCCATGTAAATGAGGCGCCCTACATATTGACACGAAATCGCAATAGTCACAGATCTTAGTTTCTCGAGGAATGGCATCAAAAACACCCGCCTTCTCAAGTTCGGTGAGCCTAGCGATCTCGCAGAGATTGCTGTGCAAAAACTCATGAAGTCCCGCTACGTCGACCTGCCTGCTTTCGGTCAAAAGAATCTCTGTAATAGAATTGCCCGCTAACCCAATTCCCAAGTCTCGAGACATCGATCGTAAGTCGATGTACCCAGAAACGACAACCTTCGCCTTCAAGCCTCTTTCAAAAATCATTTGGTTTGCGCCAAGCCAATACAGCGCAGGCTGAAAGTTACCTTTAGGCACCCATTCCTTAGTTGTTTTGAAACTTGACGTAGATGACTTGTAATCAAAAACGGCCGCGGTATCATCACTGAGTATATCGATACGATCGATTTTACCTGTAATAGCAACGGGCAGTAAAACCTTATCTTGTTTGAGAAGCTCATTCGAGCCTAATAAGCCGAAGACTGGGCCCGCTTCAATTTCAAATGCCTCTTCAAGTAACTGCGCAACTATAATGAGGCCTCTTTGCGCCAGGGCCTTTCGATACTCCGCCTCAGCAGTGAGAAACCTACGAAGTGTCTTCAACATCACCGCACTGTTAACTCGCAAAGAGTCCGTATCGATAAACCGAATGTTCTCCTCTTTAAGAGCCTCTGAGTAGGAAGAATCAAAAACTTCATTTAAAGTCTCAAGCCGCCAGTTCTCTGACTGACATTTTCTCAGAAGAGCGTGAATCAAAGTACCTTTAGAAAGTAGCCCAAGATCTTGGTCAATTAATTCACCTCCGAGTAAGCCCACTTTGCGAGAAGCCATATACCGAAAGCCGCAATCAGACAAAGTTTTCAATGCTGAGGCCGACCACTTTTTGTGAGGGGTCAACTTAGGGGCATGGGCAATGCGGGAATTCGCAGCAGAAGAATATGCAGTTGCCTCATCGGCCTGAATTCCTTGGCTAAGTTGACGTTGTACATTATCCCATAGAGTCGCCCCAGGTAAATTCAATGACTCCCAATCGACTCCTTTTTCTTTTGCACAAAGTAACCATTCCAAAGAAGGAAGCAGCTCTCGCCCATCAAGCGCCAAGTTGGAGTGTGAAACAACAACTTCCCGCAGGGACCGCTTGAGCAATACACTCAGCGAAGTGCGGCGAAGAAAAACATCTGCGCTCCCTAGGCGAATACCTAAGTCCCTCTCTATCTTTGAGATCTGATCAAATGAAATTTCAAGAGGCGCACCTTGAGCCAAGTACTCCTCTGAACAACCCAAAATATAAGCGTATTCCAGTTCGAGTGAAATCGCTTCTTCGTAAGTGACAAGATGTATGCCCTCGAATGTATCGGGTTTAAGCACAACTTCTTTTTGAGAGATTAACCTAAGTGCTTGAGTCCAATGCTGAAAACTCGAAAGGTAACGATCCGGCATTTCTTCAAAGAAGGATTCGAGCATACGTGAGACAATCTCGTCTCTGAGTAAATCAGAATTTCTCATGGCAACATCGTTGAGCCACGCCCGTCCCGACTGGGGCTGAGTGTAGTTGTCCGCAAGATAGGAATTATCTAGTCCGGGCATCTCTAGACACTCATGTTGGTTCCCTAAGAGGTTTTTAAGACTCTTTCGAAACTCTCTAAAAGACTGCTCCTTGTATCTACCGTTACAAGATCGATCAAGAGAGAGCATTTCAAAATTGTACTTCCCGTAAACCATTTCTAGTCGCGAAAGCAAGTTTTGAACCTGAGGGTGCTCACAATATCGAAAGCTCGCGGATCTTTGAGACCTTATGCCACTAGATTTTAACAAGTGGAGTAGCACCGTCTTATAGACTGAAAGATCAGGTGCGACTATAGCGATCTTCTTAGAATCACCGCAGACGCTGAGCCATGACTCTACACAAGACACCGCATCGCGAACTTCAGCCAACTGACTCTGAAAGCGCTTCACGAAACAATTAGCACCTTTGTCGTTTCTATTCGTATCTGCACTTACTTGTTTCGCCTTCTTTGTAATGCCAGCCAAATTCTCGAGGATTTTGTACCTAGATTCGATGTAGCCTGCTGACGCGTCCAACTCCGAAAAAGTTCGTATGACGTAAATATCGCTCTGGCGAGATATTGCCGATATTAGCTCGACATCAAGCGAAGATATATTAAGACCAAGATCCACATAAATTCGCTTCGGAAGCGACAATTCATCAAGAGATAATACGTAGGTAGCAGCCCAGCCTTCGCAGATGAGCTGATGCTCATTGACATGAAGCCAGAGTTTTCTAGCCAATTGCCAGTTTGCCAGTACCGAACGTTGCTCGTCTTGATCTATTTGCGTTTCGGTCGCTCCCGCTTCCCATTCCTCGACAATGTCAGCGAAGCCGGTAGCGGCAAGAGTCGGCAGATAAAATTCTAAAATATCTAAAGGTCGATTTTCTTTTGGGAGCTGAAACGAATTCTGCTTAAGATACTCTTCGAGTAACAACCCCATTTGAGCCCGAGACACCAAGTTCCAAGTAGGGCGTCTTATCAAGAACTGACTCAAAAAGTAACTAGAGTAGATCTGAAAGTTCTGACTTGAAAAAAAACCTTTTGATTTCGTCAAACGATTTAGAAGCTGCTTTCTCGCATAAGGATGTGCCGTTAGAACGAGAGTGTCTTCCTGCTCGAGGTAAAGTTCTAATTGATTGTAGTCACTAAGATTGAGAACATGAAGCATTCTAGGTACGAACCATACCACCAATGAACGCTGAGCTGTATGTAGAAAAGAAACAACAATTCCTATATGCCAAGATGTGGCATTATCGGCGCTCTTTCAGCCCTCTAGGGCGACCATTTACAAAGTTGAAATCCGGATCGAAGGAGAGTTCAATGGTAAGCTGAGCCGCGTATCTTCTTTGCTCGTGCTGTCCGGGATATTGCCCTAGCTCAACGCCCCAGGTTGCTGCATCAATTTTAAACAATCCCATTTTTACTCCTAAACCGGCGGTATAATATCCCTGATGGAAGCCCCCTCTGACGTCAATAAAAGGAAGTGCAAACTCTATCCCCATATGCACTTTCTTTCCAAGCTGTTCATTGTAACGATTAATATTTTTAATATCGATTGAAGGCCTTATGTCTACCAACATGCTTTCAATCTCCAGCCCCATACCTGCAATCATTTCATCGCGCTGATTTGGCGGAGTGTTCGCGCCAGGCGAGGCCACAAACTTTGTCACGCCAACATCCTTCCAAACAAAACTGAATTTTGGACGAACACTTGTTGGCAGCTCAAACAAAAGCCCTACGTCGGCGCCATAACCAACACCTTGTCGATTAACTTGCTCTCTTAAAGCTGTATCTGAAAGGGTTCCAAGGGTGTCCAAGCCCAAGGGCAGCTCAGCCCCAAATCGTGTGACACGTTTACCGACGACCCCAATGTAGGTCATAGGCAAAAGCTCGAATGAAAAACCCATGGCAAAACCGTAGTCATTAACAAGTCGCAAGTTAAGGTTCGGAAACGCTGGGTTTCCAAAATTAGCAGCGATATCAAAGCTATCATAAACAGCTAGGCCAAGATTCTTAGCGACAAAGGCGCTCTTGAATCCGCCACCCACCCAGGCATTTTTTCCGTAATATTGTCTGAGAGTATCGCTGATGCTCCCGCCGCTTTGCGTACTGCGAACATCTTCTATAATTTCTTGGCCATTCGCAGCCAGCTGAGGATCAAAAATAACAAACTCAAACCCTTTAACTCGCGAAAGGGCCGCTGGATTGTAAAACAATGCATCGCGGTCTTGAGCAATTGTGGTGTAGGCGTTTCCCATTCCTAGCGCCCGAATAGATCTGTTGATCTCAGCAAGCTCGGCAGCAAATGCTCCCTCACCAAGAAGAACAGTTATCATGGCAACCAGCAATTTCACAACACTACTCCTAAGGAATCAAAGCACAAACACCCAGGGCTTGAACAAGAGACCTATCTTGTATTCCAAGCCCCACACTTTCGTTTTCAACAATCAATGCCCGCATGGCCGCTCTTTGTGGCGCCGTCACCGCGCTTGGATCTTGTACTGAGCAAAAGTTAAGGGCTGGGTCTTGGTCTTCAAGTTGATCGCAAACACCTGCAATAGTTTCTAGATCCTGTCCCCCGATTGAGGTTCCAGCCGCTGAAAAAGAAGAGATTGCAAACGCCAAAGACACAGTCAGTTGATTAACTTCATCGTTAGTCAAATCAGTCGCACCCGAGCCGCCACACGGATCCCAGGTTGAATCGATTGTACCGTCTTCGTCAGCATCGCCCCTATATGTGAGATACGTACCTAAAGTAGCGAGGCCCACGAAAGTCCCCAAGAGATTCTCCGAAACACTCCGACTTGTAGCGCTTGGAGCGATTGCTGCCAGAATGTCGATAGAGGTCACGCAGTCTTCTGATTTGGTCTCTGTGCCCAATGGAAATGAGCTGACGAGTAGCTGAAAAAGTCTACCCGCACTGTCGTCGTCAGCTTGAATTGTGTCTATGAGTGCAAGAATATCTAGTCCACACCTGCCAGCGTATGCAGAGGCCAGACCTGCAAGATTGTTTCTGTTCTGTTTGTTGACGTCCGTTAGAAGATCATACTCTGCGATGGCCTCGCTCCAACTTCCCTTCGCCAAATACCGATCAAAATTGTATTGAATAGCATCTTGAGTGCCTTGATCGGCCATGCTTTCGAAGATATTTGCGCAGCCCGATAATGAGATTGAACTCAACACAACGCATACCACTGCAACAAGAATTCTTTTGCCACGATCAGGCGTGTTTAATTTTTGAACACTTTCTGCTAAATACTTCATCCATGAATCCTTAAATACTGCGTCCATGATTCCTTAAATACTGCGTCTCCGATTTTTTAGATACCTTGCCCTTGTTTTCCTTTTAAAATCGAAACGAAAACTTTCCTATGAGCCTTCGTGACTCCCTCGCTTGCGCTGCTGTACCGATTTCTTCTCCGTATGTCGCCACTTGAAACTGCATAAATTTCACAGCCATTTCTGCACCAAGAGTCCAATACCTTTGGTTCATGCCAGCTCTCAAAAAAACAAAGTCTCCGATGTTTAGCTCCATGCCCGCGTGCACCTTCTTCATCGAATCGGTCTCTTCGTAAGCTCCCATAGCATCTCGGTACTCCGCTCCAATTTGCATCCTCACGAGCGGGGACAAAATGGGATTGATAGAAATTCCAAGGTCCAGAGTTTGCTTGATGTTTTGGGGACGCCTCGTGGTGTTGTGTAAAAAGCCAGATCCGGCATCAAGAGCCGTGTCACCTGCATCTCTTAGAACACCTGCCACAGAAGGCAAATACTCCCAAGGCCCAGTTAAAGTGAGTGCCGCATCACCTGCAATGCCGCCGCCTTCATGCACAAGATCAGAGATTTGTAGGTTTGTTGAGTCCGCCGGAAGCACTTCTCGAATCTCAGACCGATTGATAACTCTTCCGTTGAACCCCAGTTTGACCCGCCCATCCCAAAACCGAAAATTAAAGCCGGCAACTAGGGCGTAATCATTGAAATAGTTTAAGGTGTAAGTTTGCCCCGTCTCGTCGACTTCGGCGTCGTAGGATTGTTTTACTAAGAAGCCCATGCCAAAGTTTGTGTTCACATAAGACGGAAACAACTGAAATTTTGCGTGATACGGATACCCTTGGTTCTCTCTAAGAGTGTTGAGGAGGCCCTGCACATCGGTTATCCCACCCGTATTCTGGTATACTCTCTCTGCCGCTCCCGCTGAAACATGAACTTCTGGATCGATCATCGTGAGTATCGGGCCTCTTAGGCGTCCAAGACCATTAGGATTTAACAGAAGTGAGGTTTCGTCGTTGACTGTGGCAATACCCACGCCGCCCATTCCCATCTGCCTGACACCGTTGTAAAATTCGTAACGTTCACCTGTATAGGCTGATGTCGCAAACAGCGACAAAAAAATGCTAAAAGAAGACAGTCTCATGTGTCTCTTTTCGGTACATTGCTGTCTCGATCCAACACGACTGCGACAAACTAGACCCCTTCATCTTCGATCTAAGTCTAGAGTCTCAACCTTTTAGTCAAGACCCGACTCGACCTAGACGATCATCTATCTGTAAAGAGAATATTTACCGCAATACGCACCTGGAGTGACACAATGATGGAATCCTCTAATAGCATGACGTTGTCTAAACAAATGGCCACCTATTTAAAGAAAACTCTTGTTCTGGCAAATTGCCTGAGTCTATTTGTGCTGACGGGGTGTGAAACCTCCGAGGACAATACGATTGCAAAAGCCCAACACCAACTGAACAAAGCGCAAACAGCTAACGATGGCTTGGTCGTATATCAGTCTGTAGCGGGAATAACGTCGCCGCAGGCCGCCCTTATAAGATGTTCTGCATTCTTTTTAATGGTTGGCTTCACTCCTGCTAGTAACAAATTCGTAAATGCTTACAAATCAATGACGGATGGGACGCCTGGCGATCCAGCACTTAAGATGATGAACTTGCTGTCAATCGAGGCGAATACAAATCCAAATCCAGTCACTCAAGCCATAACGGGCGGAACCCCTGCTCAAGATGCTTCATATTTAAGCACTGAATGCGCTCGAAGCGGATCCAGCGGAATGGCCTTCTTAGCAGCAGCTACTCAAATCTCGACATCGATTGCCATAGCCGCACGAACGTTGACCTCTGGGGTAACTGTGGACAACTACCAGTCATTACTCGCGGACTTAGTTGCCGATCCAGATTCTGTTGCAAATGAAGCGACTCTAACTGCTATTGGTAGCGCAGCCTCAACAGCTTACGACACCTACTGTAGTGGCGCCAACGCGACTTCTGATTCGTGTAAAGAGATTAGTGCCGCTGTGACAACCGGTACGGATGCGAAATCTATTGGGCAGGCACTTGCCGATCTTCTTAAGGAATAGCTTCGCATTTTCCTGTGCGGGCGCTCAAACCTTAAGAAGGAAGCTGGTATATTACGTTATCAAGTACCACAGAGCTTTTTTTACTGTCCACGCGTGAACTATAACATCTTTCTGAGCTGCTCTTTAGTGAGTGGCGGATGGTACGGATTAAATTTTATTTTCTGGGGCACGACCATTGTATCCGGTGCTTCGTGGTGCCTGCCAGGAAAGAAAACTTCAAACCCCGATTTATCTCTTAGTGCCATCACTTTTCCTAAGGCGTTTCTCGTCGTGTATTTATCAAAATAAGAGTTGAGGTCCTCGCCGAAGGCCGATGAAAGTTCCCGACGAAAAACAGCAGTGCCCACAGACTGAAAAATATATTTTTTGTAATAATCTCCCAAAACGGATTTTAGAGATCGCCCCTTTGAATCGAACAAGCCAGCTAAAAACGAAATAAAATTTCGCCCTTCGGTATAGGACTGATACGAAGTGGTTCTAGCGTATGCTCCTCGCCTATCCAAATTTACCGGCTCCAAAATCCCCTCTTCAACAACCTCGTAATTGGCGTCTCTCCAGCTCGCTATGGCTTCATCCATCCAACCGGCATTTCCGTCTTTCGGCATCATAGACCTTGCATGATACATATGAGAAATCTCGTGGGAAAGAGCCCAAAGTGAAGTCGCAGTAGCACCGCAGTACTCCATTCCACCGCCACCTTCAGTCAGATAAATGAGCAGTTCCGCAAAGGGATACTCACCGTAAGCAGACTCGAGTTCGGCCATCATTTCGAGCGCATGTGAAAGTGCTTTGTCGGTCTCTCCTCCCACGGCCGCATACACCCTTACCAAGACGTCCCGACCATCAATGGAGCGATAAACTCCCATGGCTTCTTCGGGGAACGCACCCTTGGGAGCGATGTGGTAGTATATCGAACTTGACGTGAAGTAATCTGGGTAAGAAATCAAAAACTTATTAGGCGCCGCTTCCACCAAACTTCCGTTGGTGTAAATGACGTGCTCTCGCTTAAGATTTTCCAAAGAAACAAAGAATTCAATGGGATGGTGATCGTATTCAAGATTGCTCACCATGTACTGTTCAAGAAACTGACGGTCCTCTAGGTCGCTAAAAAAGAAGGCATTGCGAACCGAAGCAGCATCTTCTCTAGCTAGATCGCTACCATGTTTATCAACGAGCTCCTCATCAAGATCAGAAAACTGGAGATTCTTAGTAGATTGCGTCTGTGCCGTTAGAGTGTGAACGCCCGGCCCCACATGCGTCGATAAATAACGAATCCTTGTATTGGCATCTTGGGTTACACCAGCAATTGAATGGCTTAGAAATTCACTTTTTTCTCCATTAATAAAAACTCCTGAAATCCAGTTACCGCTGAAATCAAAAACCGGGTGCCCTCCGTTTTTAACCTGAAACGAAATTGTACTGCTAACTCTAGAAGTTCGGGACTTACCATCATAAGTGATTTCATGGCGAGCACTCAGTATATCTACAAACACCAGGTTTTTGCCCATCACCATTAAATCGGGTGGTGCATTTTCAAAATCACTCGAAGCAAAAAGACAGTTAGTAAAAACGAATGTAAACAAAACCACGAAGCAATTCATCGTGCCCCCAAGCTATTATGCCGCCCCTACGGCCCTGCAATCGTAACAGCGCAAGCTCTCATCCAGCAAGGAAGTTCTTTTTTGAGTGCCGAAATTACCTCGTCTATGTAGCCCGAGTGGCAATCTGCTTTCGAACTGACGGTGTCTATCTGACTTTCTGATTCAAAAGAATCCAGCCAGTCTTGGAGTGACTGATAGTTTTTTAGAACCTCTAGTAACTGGGCGCCACCACGAGACACTTTTAAAAAATAAGCCTGCCCCTCATAATCATACGGGAATAGCCAAATTGGCTCATTTAAAGAAACCTCGGAAAGGCCAGCTTCAGCAAAGTGAACATTAGCAGAGGGAAAGGTAGACGAGTTCAACTTATCGGGGCCAATTGCAGGTTCTTCTGCCCTGGTTGCGTCGAGTGATACCTGCGCGACAAATGCGTCAGTTAAGAATAATTTTTTATCTGGCAAATTATTTTGAAACGCATCAATATTTTTCGCTGACACACAAATCGCTGACTCCAGCGGCAAAGAAATAACTTGCTCTTCTGCTAGAACAAAACGCTTCATGACGCAACCTAGAGTGAGAATTCGATCTAAGGATCTCTCAATCAGAAGAATTTCTCTTTCATCCACGCTTGATCCAGACTTTTCAGTTTGCGCCCATTTCACAAAATCGTCTCTGACTCCGTCGATTCGCCATGCTCGCGATGCCTGCTGATATCCAAACTCTACTGTCAACTCTTTGAGCCTATCTTGTGAAAAAACCTTCGAGAAAACAGGAAACCGCTCAGGAAGCGTTTTCGAAAACACTCTTCGAATAGAGTTTCTGTAAACTCTTAAGCCAATGACTTCTTGTTCTGATTTCGTCATTTCTAAGACTTTTGAGAAATCTTTACGAGCCGCTGAGTGTTTGCTGCTTCCAACACTGGCGCCTAAACCTGCAATTGAAACTGCATTTTTATCACGTAAGCAGACCTGAGACATAAACTTGCTTTGAAACTTTAAAAGGGCACTTGGTGGTTCGTTTTGATCTGTATTATTCATCTAAAATATTCATCCTCAGCCTTCTAAATGCGAGATCTCTGACTTACTATTACATTACTTTGCATCTACGGACTCCCCTCTGGCTGACTTGTGTGATTTTCATCCCTAGAAACCTTTCCCCTTAACATGCTAATTTGAGAGACAATCACATTGAGGTCAGGGAAGTCTGCGTCCCACTCCAAAATAGTAGATCTGGGGCCTACGTTTTCGGTAAACCAGTCAATAAGCTCCCAGGTTTCATTCGCCATAGGTTTTGCATGCGTGTCTAAAGCTCCCCACTCTTTCTCTTGAAAGCCTGCCGCATGTAACTGCCAAATACTGTGGCTGGGCAGTGATCTAATCGCCGCTATGGGGTCAACATCAAAATTGATCCGCGAAACTATTAAGTTATTAATATCAAGCAATATCCCGCAACCCGTTTTCTTGCTTAACTCGGCAAGAAATTCTGCTTCGCTCATGTCAGACTCAGGCCTGATATAACTCGAAAGATTCTCAAATCCTACTGGGCGCTTTAGAAAGTTTTGAACGTAGTCTACGCGGGAGCCTACCCACTCCAAATTTTCTTCTGTGTGAGGAAAGGGCAGTAATTCCTGGGTGTATGTTTCGCCATAACTTGTCCAACAAAGATGATCTGTAATCCACTGAGGACTGCAAAAATCTGCAAGTTCGCGGAGCCCTTGCAGGTATTCTCTATTCAGTGGATCTGTGCCTGCAATCGAAAGACTAACCCCATGTAACACCAGGGGCTTAAGTTCGCAAAGTCGCTCAATCATTTCTCTTCGGCGAGGAGCAACCGTTGCTTTACCTTCAATAACTGTTAAGTAATTTTCAGTCAGTAGTTCAAAAAAATCCAACTTCGACGGATCATCTACTATCTCGTCAAAATAAAACGGGCGGAAACCCATTCCCGCCCCTAGAAAAGGCATTTCTGGCTTAATAACCAAAAAAGTCCCTCCGTTACCAGATATCGGATATCTAATATCTCGTTTACCTAGTACCTATTGCTTATTCACTATCTTTGTCACCATGATCGCCGTGGTCACCATGATCGCCGTGGTCTTTATGATCGCAGTCTTCACCTTTACACTTGTGGGCTTCTTTCTTCGCTTTCTTTCCATGATTATTCGCATAGGACACGCTAGCCAGTGAACCGACTGTAAATCCGCCTAGCGCAAGTGTAACCAATAGAGCTTTCATCTTGTTTTCCATTTTATTCCTCACTTTGTTTTGGGCCGCTATTTGTAGCCTTTTTTATCTCTCCGCCGAAATGGCGCAAAATTTCTGTTATAACATTGAGCCTTTAACTTTGAACTAAACTATCCTGAAGTAGCTAGTTTTTCTCAATGTAAAAAACTACTCGTGTTCACCGTCTTCGCCTCCGCAGCCTTCACTACCGCATTTCGGTTCCTTGTCAGAAGTCTTCTTCATAGTGTCTTTCTTTGAAGTCGACTGTTTATCTTCCTTTTTCTTCTCTGCCAAAGCCACTGACGATACAGATCCTGCAGTGAAACCTGCAAGCGCAGCAGTGATAATGGCTGCTTTAACTTTCGCGTCCATCTGATTCCTCCTCCTAAACAATTTAGGAAAAAAATTGGTAAAATAATTTTTACCAAAGTAAGGAAGTGTCTTTGTTTAGACTCAGTACAATCTCTATTTAAAATCGGGTAAAACTTCCGAAGCGTAGCAGTCGAAATAAAGACACTCCCTAGGACCTTTAAAATCATTCTCTTAAGTTTTTCGAAAGGGAAATGTTTTTTTTACACTTAGACTTTTTAGCGAGTTGAGCCATCGCCGAATGTTCTTTTACTTAAAAATTTTAACCGGCCGAGCCGTCGTGAAATGTTTTTTACCCGACGGTCAAAGTCTTCGGGGGGGCTTAAAAGTCGAGATTTAAACGAACCATATAAAAGCGGTTTTCTTTTTTCGCATCGGTCGTTCCCACTTCTTCTGCATAGGTTGATGCGTCAAGCCGAAACCACGACAACTGTGCCCCTAAACCAAAGGAAAAATAACCTTGCCCAAGTCCCACTGCCCAGCGTCCCTTCCACCAACTGAACACTTGCCAGTCTAGCTCGAAACCTGTGTGCATACCTTTTGTAAAAGTCCAGTACCTGTGCCCCATATCCCTCACGTCAAACATAAACCGAGTTTTAAAAATCCAAAGGTCCGGCAGGTCCCATTTTGTACCGACGTCAAAAACCCGGCCCAGCTTAGGAGGATTGCCTGAGGTTAGTTGGTTATAAAGCTTCATGTTTGTCGTGAAGCCGTAGTCCACCAAGTTCCTTCCAACGACGGAAAAAGTGGGGCGCGCATACTGAAGAAACGAAAAGAACCCGTCATCGGGTATATCTGGCGAGTAGGAAGAGCCTAAATCAATATCAAAAGTCATGCCCTCTCGAGCCTCCTGAGGTCTGAAGAACTCAGTATTATTGATCAGGTCAAGTGCAATAAGATCTTTACCAACGTATCCACGATAGACTGCTTTAGCTGATGCCCCGACGCTCAAGGTATCCTCTAAGAAGTTTTTCGCATACCCGTAGACTATGGTTGTATCCGAGTACGCACTCACATTTAGCTGAGGACCGCCCTGCCTATGAATACTGGTATTGACTGACAAATCTACAGGAACTATCCCAATTCCCCAGCCCGGCCGGACCCAAAACGCAGAAAGCAAAGCCGTTCTTATGCCAAAATGATTTCCGTAGTTTCTCTCTAGTAGATCATTGAGTGACTGCTCCTTATCTGTTGCAGCATTAGCGTCGGTAATTTCTTTTTGGAGAGTTAGAATATCTGGCATACCTGCGGCCTGAATACCAAAATTCAGCTGACCCTCTTTGAGTCTTGCAAGCATGGCGGGATTATAAAAAACAGCGTTATAATCATCGATATTGGAAAAAGTTCCTCCGGACGACATGGAACGCGGCGCTTGATATAGTTGGTGGATCTTAAAGTCTATTAACTCTGTATGGGCACTTTGATGACCAAGTAGTACCAAAACACTCAAGGACAACGCCAAAACTATATTCTTCACCGCCCACTACCCCCAGCCAATGTTCAATCAAAACTACACAATTTTACAAATAACCGCCTGTACAGTGTACCTAAAGTTGAACAGATAGTGATACGATTTAAGTAACATGCTTCGACTCACAACTTTGGTACCGCTTTTTTTGATTGGCACTTCTGCATTTGGCTCAGAAATACGAACGCGTGAAGCCCCGCAGGATATCGGCCCACAAAACGAAGTTCCGGCCTTTAGTGAGGAACTCACCGACTTTTCAAACGCAAGCGATTCGTCTCTTCCGCTCGAACTAGACCTAAGCCCAAACAAAAACCAGCCTGTTTTGGCGAAGACCCAAAAAATCGTTACGTTACCCAAAGACTTGCTCTGGTTTTCTTTCGGAATGAGCGCCGAAAGCGAAGACTCGGTTGCCGGCAATCTGTTGTTTGGACTGCTCTGGTCTAGCGAAGTCAAATCGAAAAAATCCTGGGAGTTCGGTTTGCGCGTCAACCAAAAAGCAGGTGGCTACCTGCTCGCAAACCGAAAATTTTACCTTTCTACCACGGCGACTTTAAGACCTTACTTGCGGGCCGGCCTCTCTCTTTATCTTAAGCCTGAGGATCAACTCGCTAGTGTTCTTCGTTACCAGCAGTACCACCTTATGGGAGGGGCTGGCATGGAATGGTCGTACCGGACATTCCATCTTCGAACAGACATCGAGTTGGGTTTAGCCGTCGACAAGTATTATTACGCGGGCTATTTTTCGCTCGCTGCAGACTTGCCCTGAAGAAACTCGACGAGTTCTTCTGTTTTACCATCGAGATCTTCGAATGCCCCGGAGTTCTCGACAACATAGGTCGCTAGCTTTCTCTTTTCTTCTAGCGGCATTTGGGCGGATATCCTAGATCTGACCTCGGCTTCGCTCAGTCCCATTCGCTTTTTGAGGCGATCAATTTGCTCTTTTTCGGAGGAGACAACAACCACGGTAGCAAAAAAATCGGCCTGCAAATTGTTTTCAAAAAGCAGCGGTACGTCGTAAAAACCAAATTCCTTAGCGGAGCTGGATTCAGCAGATGCTTTTTGCTGCAAAAACTCATCGCGAACCAATGGGTGAATGATTTTTTCAACTTTTTTTCTAAGAGATGCATTCTGGAAAATCTCTTTTCCAAGCCGAATTCGGTCGAGCTTTCCTTCGGAATCAAATATTTCACTGCTCACTTCAGTTCGAAGTTGCTCTAAGGCTGTAGGGCGATTCGTCACGCTTTTTGCAATTTCATCTGCATCGAGTACCGGGTACCCTAGAGCCCTGAGCTTGCTGGCTAAGCTACTCTTGCCGGTTCCTATTCCGCCTGTGATCGCGACCCATTTCACACTTCAATCCTCATGCCAAGCTATACTACCTATGCCTATTTCTGATTTCTGATTTCTGATTTCTGATTTCTGATTTCTGATTCTTATTCTTCTTATTCTCGTTTCAAAAATCTCGCTAATTTCCAAACCGTTTCTGGTTAAATACGCACTGAAAGCACAAAGCTGCAATCCGGCATATTCATAGACCGACAAGTTTCACGAAAAGAGATCACCTTGTATTCATAGCCACGTAATTTGACTAGTATCTCATCGCTATCCAGAATCTCCAACAAACTTGGCAAATTCGAAAGTAACTTTTCGCCTGAACATTTTAGGAGCGCTTCTTTTGCAGCCCAAATTTCAAAAAAATCTTCCACTCGTCCGTCTTGTAAACGATCTCCTTCTTTTTCTCGAAAGACTCGTTGAGCGATTGCTTTATAATTTACGGCCGTGTGATTCTGAATATCGATCCCCACTTTTCGGTGCCAGCTCAATGCTGTCGCTATTAACCACTCTGAATGTGAAACGCTCGAATAAGCACAAGGTAGACCCTGACCTTTTTCTAGCACTCTATTTGTCTTGAGAGAGGTTTCTAGTGCTCGAGCGATAAGAAACTGAAATCTCCTTAAGGGATCTGATTTCAATTTCGACTGTTCAATTTGCTCTTCACTTAAGAATTGATCAACTTCGAGAAGGCGCGCTAAGGCTTTAGGGTCTAGGTCTAGTTTCTGAAAGGTACTACCTCCAAGAATAGCGGTCCTTTCGTCATGGGCATCCACCTCACAGAGAGCAATCGACTCCGATTCCCACCTCAACTGGCGGTAGTGCAAGCGTCCCAGGGCTATAGTCTCAACATCCAACATGACAAGACTCATAGCGAGTCTCTTCAATCATTTCAAGCCTCTAGCTTGATTCTCCGATAGAAATAACGGAGGCGTGGTGTCCCAAAACTTCGAGTATTTTGGCAAATATATCCTTCTTGAAAAGTTGGCTACAGGGGGTATGGCCGAGGTTTACCTGGCAAAGACCTATGGTGTAGACAACGTATCAAGGCTTTTTGCCGTAAAAAGGATCCTTCCAGAATATTCGAACAATTCTGATTTTATCACGATGTTTAAAGAAGAGGCTAAGATTGCCATTAATCTTAACCATAGCAACGTTGTGTCCATCATCGAATTCGGCGAAGAAAAAGGCCAACTTTTTATCTCCATGGAGTACGTCGAAGGCAACAACCTTCGTCAGATCCTCAACAAACTCAATCAAAACCGTCTGAGAATATCTGTCGAAAATGCCGTTTTTATTTGTAAAGAAGTGGCACGCGGACTTGACCACGCTCATCGCTGTGTCGACTCAAGCACCGGACAGCCGCTAAACATTTCTCACCGTG
Organism: Bdellovibrionales bacterium CG10_big_fil_rev_8_21_14_0_10_45_34; assembly: GCA_002778785.1. Classification (GTDB taxonomy): domain Bacteria; phylum Bdellovibrionota; class Bdellovibrionia; order Bdellovibrionales; family 1-14-0-10-45-34; genus 1-14-0-10-45-34. Next base: position 140,180 of record PEZS01000008.1, read on the forward strand.
ACATTTCGCCGCAAAACGTAATGGTCAATTATGAAGGCGAAGTGAAGATCTGCGATTTTGGTATTGCCAAAGCAGAGAGCCGCATGGAGTCCACACAAGCCGGCACCTTAAAAGGTAAGTTTGGATATATGAGTCCCGAACAGGCTGAAGGACTCGATATCGATTACCGAACAGATATTTTTTCTTTGGGAATTGTTCTTTGGGAACTGCTCGCCCAAGAGAGACTTTTTGTTTCAAACAATGAGATCAATACTTTGAAGAAGATAAGAGAGTGCCAAATACCCTCTCTGTCTAAAATAGATCCCGCTATTCCTGCAGAACTTGAGCGCATTGTCATGAAGGCGTTGGCTAAAGACAGAAACCTGCGCTTTCAATCGGCAGCTGATCTGCACAGAGATCTCAATCGCCTGCTTAACCGACATGCTCCGGACTTTTCACCTGACGATTTCAGTCTCTTTATTAAACAACTCTACATGGTGGAGCGCGAAGAGGCCCGAATGCGAATGATCGATTACGCTAGATTCCAACCGGCACCACCAGATCAAGGACGCACGGAAGTCGTGACTTCAATGACTCAAACAGTTACCGAGTCAGATGTGGCAATGGCGCCTGAAGATATCGATCTTAGTTTTGAAACCAACGGAGCTACGCTCGCCACTAAAACACAGACGAAAACTCATCCTTCCAACTTTAATGAAGAGCGTAGGCAAGCTTCGACGTTCAACCCTCACCCTGGCCCTAAAGTTACTGTTCCACAGAACAGAAATTCACCTTTTTACGACGACGACTTGTTTGAGGCTTCAAGAAGCATTTCAAGAAGAAATACTGCGCCCCTTCCAATAGGAAAAATGCTGATCTGGGCGACAATCATCGGAGCCAGTGCCTGGATGTACTTCGGGGGCGAGGGAGAAAAACAGTTTCATTCATTAAGGGAAACGCTATTTTCCTCCAGCTCATCACCCTCCGAGATTAGCGATACGGCTAACCTGAGTTCTAAAGAAGCCCCTGCCCCCAAGGTGCGCCTCATGGTTACAAGCGTTCCGGCAGGTGCCGAAATCTTTCTTGATGGCACTCCAACGAAAGTAATCACACCTGGCCAAATTGAAGTGCCGAAAAACCAGCCTTTCTCTGTAGAAATTCGAAAGGATGGGTACATCAACTATGCGAAACCCCTTTTGATGACTCAGTCAGATACGCTCGAAGTGACCCTTAAAAAGGGTCGATTTGGCTACCTCGATATCGAAGTTTATGGCTCGACGGCGGAGATATATATTAATGGCGAGAAAATTGCCAAGAAACCGCCAATAAGGCGGCTCGCCGTTGCCGCAGGCGCAAGAATTCGCATCGAAGCTAAAGACCCCGTATCGGGTTCAACTGCAGAGCAAGTCGTAGAGGTGGACGTAGACTCAGTTTTACCCGTGAAATTATTCTTAAATTCTGATAGCTTCACCCGAAATCCAGCCAACAGATACCGTAGACGCAATTAAGCCGTTTGCATCTGGACTTCATAATGGGGAATTTATCATGAAAGCTCAACAAACGCGCATCGATGGCGAAGAACAAACCCTCCTTTATTGTTTAAGAGCCGCCTATAAGAGAACTCTGAATTCTCCTGCCGCCAGGTACAAAAACGGTAAAACTTGGGAGATAGTATCGTGGCCAGAATACATAGAAGCAATATCGAGGTTTGCTAACGAATTGAAGAATATGGGAGCCAAAAAAGGCGACCGAATTGCTTTGTTTGCAAACACAGGTATTGGTTGGGGTATAGCAGACTTTGCAGTTCTTTCTATTGGCGGAATTTCAGTGCCAGTTTACCCCAACGCCTCTGAGGTAGAAATTGAGCATTTAGTAAAGGACGCCAGGCCAAAAGTCATTCTTTGTGAAAACGACTCCTTTATAAAGAAACTTCCAAGTGTCGGCATCGATGTAAAAGTGGCACTCTTAAATACACAAATTGAGAAATCCTCAAAAATGGATCCGGGCGAATTGGAGGCATTTTTTCAGGAGGCCGAAAGCCACTCCATCTCTGACATCGCTACGATCGTCTACACGTCTGGAACTAGCGGAACCCAAAAAGGCGTTGTGCTGACTCATGAGCAAGTTAAGAGCGAGGTTGTGGATGTTTTTGATATTATACCTATCGAGCCCACTGACGACAGCTTAACATTTCTACCATTTGCGCATGTGCTTGGAAGAGTTGAGCTTTGGGGACATATGTACCGCGGATTCACGATGAACTTTGCCGAAAGTATAGAAAAGATCCGCTACAACATCAAAGAGATCAAACCTACTTTTCTCATCGCCGTCCCTCGCATTTTTGAAAAACTGTTTGCAGCAATCCAGACTCAGGCAACACGATCAGATATTTCTGAAAAAGCTTTTAACTGGTCTCGAAAGGTGGCTATCAATGTTGCAGCCTATAGAGTGGAGCGGACTCCGGTTCCTTTAATTGACTTGGCCCAATATCAGATTGCAAAGAAACTGGTTTTTTCAAAAGTGTCGGAGCAATTGGGCGGACGTCTAAGAATGGCCTTTTCAGGAGGAGCTCCACTTGCCGAAGAAATCGGGCGTTTTTTCTATTCCGTCGGAATAACTATAGTAGAGGGCTATGGCCTTACAGAAACGACAGCCGCCATTTTTGCAAACACCCCTTACGAGTTTCGCTTCGGCACCGTAGGAATGCCTGTAGGCGACGTTAAGTTTCGCCTCGACTCAGATGGTGAGATTCTCGTCAAAAGCAAAAAAATCATGAAGGAGTATTGGAACCTTCAAGACGATACCAAAGCCGCTTTCACAGAAGATGGCTACTTTAAGACAGGCGACATTGGCGAAGTAGTGAGCGAAAAATTTTTACGAATTACTGATAGAAAAAAAGACCTGATCAAAACTTCTGGCGGCAAGTACGTAGCCCCTCAAAAACTTGAGAATCTCATTAAGCTTTCGCCACTTGTTTCGAATGTTTTGATTCATGGGGATCGCCGAAAATACATCGTTGCGTTGATTACCCTTCAAAAAGAGAACGTGAAGTCAAAGCTTGAAAACAATGGTGAAGCGAAAAAACTTCAAGAAGAGGTATTTCACTCGCACCCGATGGTCGACAAATGGCTGCGCGAGCACATTCGCGACGTAAATTTGAGCCTAGCCAGTTACGAGTCAATCAAGAACTTTCGTATTCTGGCGGAAGACTTTTCTGTGGAGTCTGGAGAGCTTACTCCTTCATTAAAGGTAAAAAGAAGAATCGCAGACAAGAGATATCAAGCAGAGCTAGATTCACTCTACCAGTGAAATTGTTCTTGCGATCAGAACACTAAGACTCAGGTTCCTCCGCTCGACCGAAAGTTCTCAGATGGTTTCTTCTTGCGATCAGACCTCCGGCGAGCGCGAGCTTGCCAAGTTCTCAGTTTATTTCTTTCTTTACTCAGACACGGACTCCTGTCCTCGCCGGCGTCGCAGCTAGCGCATGCGACCGCATCACGCTCGCCGGAGGTCTAAGTAAAGAAAGAAATAAACTGAGAACTTGGCTAAGCAGCTTTAGAAATAAAAACGGAATAGGAGATTGGCGTAGGCGTGGCTGAAATTCATACTGCGCGCGTCACCTGCGTTTGTTAAGGCAGAGCTACCACTTTCTGCTGTTCCGGTTAACGCTGTCCCTGACCTAGCATGATTGAAGCTCGTAAAATTCATGTAGCGATAACCAAGACTAAATAGTGCCGCTACGTTATCAACGAACAAGAACTCCGTACCAAGTGCTCCAAAAGTACTGACAGTGCTCGAGGTGGCCTCTTCTGTGTAGTTGACCACTCCCGGGTAGGTTGCAAGACCCTGAGCTGTTAGAGTGTACTCCGTGAGAACTCGCGCTTGTGACAGCCCAGCCCCAAATGAGAAAATTAGCCGAAACTCACTTTCTTTTATCAAAAAGATTTCTAAGGCTGCAGTCGGTCCCCAAATAAGCAGCTGCGAGTTAATGCTCATCAACTCGTTGCCTAGAGAGTCAGTTGCACTCAGTTGGGTGATTTTTTTAGGATACAAAAGCTCTAACCCAAAACGAAGCTGGCCTGCGCTGCGTGATAGCATAAAGCCAAACTCGGCGCCGTACCCATTTTGTAAGGGAGCGCTAACAACGGTTTGACTGCCGCTCGTGTTCTCGATGGCGCTAACGCTACTAGGAAGATAAAAATAGGAACCTCCGAAGTAAGCACCAAAGGATTTTTCTTCAAATCGAAACACCCGCGAGAACCCATTCTCGGGGAGCAACACAAAAACAAAGAAAGCACTCGCCCAAAGCGCACTCACCCACTTGCCACTTGATAAACCTCTCGATGTATCATTTGAACTGCGCAAATGACAGGCGCCGGAAGCTGTAAAACCAATACCCAATTGATGAAGAAGAGAGCGCGGACTACTTAAAATTGGTGTCATCTCTTCATATTGTATGTCGCTTCGGATTCAAGAATAACATGCGTTCTAAAAAACTCGACCTCTTCTATAAAGCTTTTCTGAGATAAAGATTCTAGGAAGCTTGCCGAATTTGGGGCAAACTGCCCTTTCTCGACCCATGACCAGAACAATCTGGTAACAAAGCCTCGCGTTGCCGGATCTGAAAGTGCGGCACTAACTAGACCGGCTGTTCGATCTAACGGATGTTCTGTTAGAAATGCTCCAAAATTCACAGAACTTTCTCTACCGGACTTAAGGGACTTAGTAACATTCGCCCTCAAAGGTGGAATAAGTGCCGTGTCTAAACTTCCCAGCGCGAGCGAAACTGATTTTAAACAATCTTCTCTATTGCTTAAAATTTGGTTGATGCTCAAACGAGTAGCTTGAACCTCACGACTGGTCGCATTCCAAAGCGGTACAAGAACCTCAGGAAGCATTTGACGATCGCGACCAGACATATCATCTACAAAAAAATCAAAGACTTGGTCAAAGACTTCACGGTCAGAGGCGATAAATTGGATAACTTTGATTGCACTAGTGGGCTTGTCGACAAATCTCCCCAAAATTGCAACATACTGATAGAACCGGGTAACGAACTGATTCCACAAATGCGGAGATTCCTTCAGTTTCCACAGTTTGATGAAGGCACTATCAAAGAGACTCGTGCCATTTTTAGTTTCTACCAACTGCGTGATCAAATCCCTTAGTTCTGCGACCGATTTATCATCAAGCGACATAAGAAACTGAAAGAGTGAACCCAAAACAGGCTCCAGCACTCCCCGCTCCTTCAACTGATAAAGTACCCACGACACCCGCGCAAAGAAACCCCAATATTGCGGCCTATGAACCAAATACAGTTGATTCTTCATGGGATCAGTCGAGCTCCGCATTTCTTTTGGCGTCGAGAGCAACATTCCTTGGTACATTCTTTGAAAGAATCGAAGATCCTTATTAGCTGCCATATCCTCGAGCACAAACATATTTCCGTTCATGTTTCGGAATCGAAAGTACTTATCACCATCGGGCAAACTCGATTGGTGCATCATATTTGTATAAAGCTCGCCGGCTTTACCAAAAGCGCCTAGAAGATTCATTGTCGAAACAAGATTGCTGCTCTTAGCAATATTGATCTGAAAATGTATTCCCACTTCGTGAACTGTGTAGAGTTCGAGGGGGAGCTTCACTTTAAACCGTGAGTTATTCACCAAAATATCGAGTTGATCCAGAGAATTGGCAAGTCGCAAAATCGGCTTCGAATTAGCATCCGGCCAGTAGGCAAAAGCATTAACTTGAGAAATGCTACGATCGAGATATCGGATAAGATCAAAGTCTTTCAGATCAATTCTAAAACCCTCTCTGTCTAAACTTTCTCGCGATATAAGTCCTTGGACTGCTTTAACTAGCTCTTCGAGGTTTTGATACCTCAACAACGATCTAAAAAATTCTTTCACTTCGCTTCTGTAGCCTACTTCACTCAACCTTTTATAAACACCTTCATCGTAAAAGTAGTTGTCTCCACGCTCTGAGAAAGCTCGAAAAGCTTTCTCAAAAGTTGCTTCTCCGCCACGGATGCCATTCATTTTCATCACCCGTAGCGCGTTCTCCTTAAGTTTTCGTTTTTCGCGAACTGATATCTGAAATGCACTCGTAAAATCAAATGGTGATGTTTGTTTTGTTTGCAAAGACAGAACTTCAGTAACAACACGCGGAAAATCGCGATCCGAAACAGCATCCAAAAAACACTGGCCCATTGTCTCTCGCTCGCTGCGAGGAGCACGCAGCAAGACATCTGTTACACTCTGAAATAGCTCTCCTTGCTCGGCCCAATGCTTGAAAAACTGTTGCCACCTCTTGCTTTGTTCAGAAGTTTGAAAGAGGGTCAAAAGCTCCTGACTGGCTGACTGAATTTCTGACTTGAGTGACAAGACCCAACGAATGGAATCGGTGAGAGGTTGCCACAGTGACTCTGAAGAAACAGTAGCTAGTAAACTCTTTAGTGTAACGCCGCTTAAATGATCTTTTGTGCAATCATAAAGATTTTGAATACCCTTTGCACTATTTAAAGTTATCTCTTTATTCAAACAACTTTGACCGTGGACACGACTTTCAGACCACTCTTTTATTCGGCGCAAAAACTCAGGGTCCGGCTGACGTCTGTCTACTAAAAGCTTTTCGCTAAGCGCCCATTCGTCCTTTCGACTTTCAAATAAAGACAAGGCAAACCTAAAAATCTTCTCGGCATCTCCCGACGCAATGAGAGGCTCCAAAGTAACTAGCAACGATTCAAACTGGTCATGCGAGATAAACCAGCCCACCAACCCAACCCAGGCACTAAACAGTTCTTCATCTTTAGCGGTTTCTGAAAGAATAGCCATCATGGGTAGCTCTTGATGCCAAAGAGACATGTCGTAAGCCCACTCAACTAGGTCCATCGGTGAGACACCTGAATCTTTGTATGACGCCAGTATGCGAACCATATTTGCCGAAATTGTCTTATGGTTGCCGTCTAAAAAATCTTGTAGCTCTGCGCGCAAACTCGACCAATAGTTGCCCTTTGAGCCGTGCAAAGTTTCAAAACGTGCCCACCATTGGCTAAATCTTTGAACCTCAGGCTCCTTAACATGAATGGTTGTTGCGTCTAAAAACTCAGCCAAAATTCCACTGTCGAACAAGGATTGTACGAGTGCCTGAGAAGCTAACCATCCATTTTGGCCAACAAACTCGATCAACGAATCAGTAAGACCGTTTTTTTCGAGCCATAACCAGAGATCTTCGAGCATCCCTCCTGATTGAGGAGTCACAACATGTGAAGACAGTTTTACAAGAGTCTCTATCTCAACCTTAGAGTTGCCCCAGTCGCAGGCTTCAATAACTCCGCTCAGAAGCCATGGGAACTCCCCGCTAAGTGCTGAGCGAAGATTCCCTAGTCTCGTTCTATGCCTGAGAAACTCCGTAACTGTCTTTAAGGGATGCGCGATTTTTAGTGAAACGCCATTGCCTGACACGCATAAGAGTGGCTTTCTTAAGCGCTGAATCACGTTTGATGTCACATCGGCAAAAGTTAAGCCGGTCGTCTCATCCCGAACGAGTAATGCCCCTAGGGTTCCTGCAAAGAGAGTCGGCTGTTTGGCAACTATTCGATAAAGCTCTGCAAGCTCTCCTTTTGGCAACTGAACTGCTCTTTCGACAAATGAACTTTTAATAAACGAATCAAGCGATGATAAAAAGCTCTCTAAATTGCTAGCAAACTGCACATCGCCTGTTGCCAACTCCGAAAGGCTTTTCACTGAACTATAAACCTCGGGCGAGCCCAGCCACACCGAAAGAATTCTAACGAATTCTTTAAAGTCGTTTTGTTCAACAAGTTCCAAAAAGCCGCTTTTAAAGAGTTTTACAAGATTTCTTCCGGGTTCCTGATCGAGCAAAAAGCCAAACAGACGAAGAGATTCATGTGCTGTTTTCTGTTTAAGAAGAATTTCGGAAAGTGAAAAAGCTCTCTTTATTTCCCCCACCTCTTCTAACTTCTTGAAATGAGAAACCAACTTGAGCAGATTTTCATCTGACCCCATAACATGTTCGTTATAGGTGTCTACGACAACTCGCCACTGTAAGTCGTCCATGTCTTTAAGTATTTTAACCATCGGATCAAGGCGCTTCTGTTCACCGCTGACACATTCGGTGAGATCAATAACCTGATTCTTGCTCAGCCTACGAATATCAAATCGAAGTGAACGACAGGCTTCGAGGGCCTGGTCGTTAAAGTGGCTTTTTGGTGTTTCGTTGTTTGGACTGCATCCCCCGAACGAAAGCCCCAAAGAGAATGCTAGGAGCAACCAAACCACCCTTTTAATAATCAGACGTTCTATTGTGCCCCCACTTTCGACTCAGATGTTCCAAATGTGTGCTTCCTTCAACCGCTTCAACAACCCGGCACCTAGTCTATTTTTATCTCATTTGAACGACCAGGGACTTCCTAGGTTTGAGAAAATGTTACATGCAATTCTCAATGAGAAAATATAAACTCTCGAAGGGGCTTGGGCGTCAACAGCCCCTAACAAACGCTGTGGCAATTTTTGCGTAAACTAAAACGGAGATGTTTGTTCATGAGTAAGAAGCAAATCAGGGCAGTGGCCCTCGCATTTAAACCTCAAAAACCCGAGGCAAAGCTAATGGCTCAGCGAGTTATTTCATTGTGCCGGTCACAAAAGATCACTGTTTATAGCGCACCAGAGCAGCCGAGACTCCAAGGCATCGAGGATTGGATCGAAAAGTCTAAGGCGCGGAAGGTAGACCTCGTCATTGCTTTGGGGGGAGACGGCACCTATTTGCGCGCCGCGCGATATCTCAATGGCACAGAGGTTCCCGTTCTGGGAATTCACATGGGCTTTCTTGGTTTTTTAACTCCGGCCCGACATGAAGATCTCGAACGTCTGCTCAATCTGGCATTTCAAGGAAAACTCCCCGTACTGAAGCGAGCCCTTTTAGAAGTTCAGTTTCAGTCTAAATCAAGTTCTATCAAGTGTTTGGCGCTAAATGATGTCGTACTGGAGCGTGGTGGGAATGGGCGACTTATGAACCTAAGCATTCACTCCGGCAAAGATTTTGTCACCCGCCTAAAAGCCGACGGGCTGATTGTGTCAACTCCAACCGGATCAACAGCTTACAACCTTGCGGCAAGTGGACCTATAATTCATCCTGGCGTGGCTGCTTTAGTCGTTACGCCAATTTGCCCGCACAGCCTAACAACTCGGCCCTTGGTACTTTGCGATGAGCACAGCTTAATGCTTGAGGTGGAGTCGCCCACTCAAACCTCGTCGCTAGTTATAGATGGATATGAAGCCGGACATTTCTCGGCTGGCGATCGGATCGTTATTCGAAGGTCGAAGAAAAGCCATCATATGCTCGTACCTCCCACCTACTCATACTTTGAGACACTTCGCGAAAAACTACGATTCGGTGAGCGGGATTAGTGGACTAAAAGGCGAATCTATTCGAATTGTCTTCTAATGGACCTTGAGTAAAGTATTGGTGGCTTTGGGTTTTGTTCGATTGACGGCTTGAAGGATTGAAGGTCTTTTCTCGTTCAAACTTGCCACGCCTTCGAAAAAGGGGACGACACATGCTCTTAGAACTAAGAGTCAATCATTTTGCTCTCATTGACAATGTACACCTAGAGTTCGGCCAAGGTCTCAACATCCTCAGCGGCGAGACGGGGGCCGGCAAATCGATACTGTTAAAAAGTCTCGCCTTGTTAATGGGGAATAAAAGTTCCGCTGACAACATTCGAAATGGTTTTGATCAAGCTCAAGTCGAAGGTGTTTTTGATATTCACTTGCGGGAGGACATTAAACGTAAGCTCGTTGAATTAGAAATTGAAGAAAGCGAAGGTATGCTTATCGTCAGAAGGGTAATACTGCCTCAAGGAAGATCACGCGTTTATATTAACGACACACTTTCTTCTCTCAGCACTTTGCAAAGCTTGGTGTCACCCCTTGTTGAAATTAGCTCAGAAAACGTTCCTTTAATTGAAATGACAAGCCAACATGAAAACAAAAATCTCGCTTCAAAAAGCTATCACCTAGAGCTAGTAGATCAATTTGCTGGTCTTTCGCAGCTGCTGGACAAATATAAGTCAGAGCACAAACAACTTTTGGAAGCTCAAAAAAAGATCAATGAACTGTTGAGCCAATCGCAATCAGTTCACCAAAGAGTCGATTTTCTTAAGTATCAGTATGAGGAGCTTTCTGCGTTTAACCCCCGAGAAAACGAAGAAGAAGAGTTAGAATCGAAGTTTGTATTACAAAAGAACTTCTCGAGACTTCAGGAATTCGTTTCGTCCGCGGAAGCTCTTCTCTTGACGGACGAAGACTCAGTTCTTTCGCGAGTTCATCGTGTCTTTCATCTGGGATCCCAAGTTTCTGATCTCGACGAGTCCCTCGAACGCAAGCTGGCTCCTTTAAAAGAAGCAAAGGCCTTGATCGAAGATGTTGCCTACGGCATTAGAAGTTATGCAAAGGAACTTGTCCTCGATTCAGAGGAGCTTGAGAACATTGAACGTCGCCTCACAACTTTTCGCCAATTGTCGAGAAAGTATGGACCAACCTCCTCGGATCTCATTGAAGCCTTCAGCAAGATCCAAAAAGAACTTCTAGATTTAGAAAACCTTGAGCAAACTTTAGAAGCACTCGAAGAAGAGAAAAAGCAGTGCGAAAAAATGGCTCGCAAAACAGCGAAAGAACTTCACACTCGTCGGGAAAAGGCTGCCTTGGCTTTGGCAAAAGAGGTTAACCAAGAATTGTCGGAGCTTAATATGAAAGGACTTTTGTTTTCGATTGGCCTGACCGAAAGCGAATTCATGAACTCAACTGGCCTGACGGAACTTGAGTTCCGCGTGCAAGCCTCAAAATCTGACAAAGCGTTACCTTTAACCAAAGCAGCTAGTGGCGGCGAGTTGAGCCGAATTCTATTAGCACTCAAACAGGTTAGCGGTCGCTCAGATCGCCCTCGCACATGTGTTTTTGATGAAGTCGACACAGGCGTAAGCGGTGTTACTGCCGAAAAAGTAGGTCGAAAGCTTAAGGCCATTGCCAAAGGACAGCAGGTTTTTTGTGTCACGCATTTGCCGCAAGTTGCTGCCTTTGCCGACCACCATTTTGTGATCAGCAAGGAAACAAACGGTCAAAGTGCTCAAACTGTTGTCGAAAGACTAAAAATGACAGAGCGGGTTCGCGAAATTGCACGACTTCTCTCAGGCGAGAAGATCTCCAAAGCCGGCCTGGAAAACGCCAAACAACTCATCGAACAAGCCTGCCCTTGACGAACTGAAAGTGCGATGTTGAAATTCTCTCTTCAATAAGGCGGGGGCCTTTTAGAGGGGGAAGTATGATGGGTAGAACTTTACTGGTTTTCGCTTGTTTTTTGATGTCTGCGCAGGCTCAAACTCAAGAATCCATCCCCAAGCTTCTGGAAGAAGTGCAAATCCAAAACCTTTTAACTACTATTAGTTCGCTATCTGCTATTGAGAGTCGTTCCGTTCGCAGCGCCGGAAACGGCTTTGCTCAGAAGTGGATCACTGAGGAATTCGTCAGAATCGGCTATCAGCCAGTTCAGCAATGCTTTGCCTCTCAGAGCTGGGGAGAAGTTTGCAACATACTAGCAATCAAATTGGCAGATCAACCTACCGAAGAAATGATCGTTCTCACTGCTCATTTGGACTCAGTAGGTGAACCCTATGCAGGTGCAGACGACAACGCCAGCGGAATTTCTGGGCTATTAGAGATTGCACGGGTTTTGCGAAGCAAGCGGTCACACCGTAATATTGTTTTTTTAGCCAACAACGCCGAAGAGGTCGGCACTAAAGGCAGTCAGTACTTTGTTTCAAAACTTAAAAGTGAGAATCGATTGAGGTTTGTCCATTCTGTTTTTGTAATGGATATGATCGGCTACAACAAGGCGAACAAGGTCGATATTGAAACCTATGAACCTTTTCGCGCAGATGCAGTTAGCTTTGCTAAACTCATCGCAGAACATATAGATCTAAAAACAAATATCGTAGTACCAGGTTGGGGGAGCGATCATATTCCTTTTTTAAAAGCTGGAATCAGAGCATTTCTCACAATCAATGACTCCGATACCAATACTCCTTGCTATCACAGAGCCTGTGACACTCCGAACACGATCGACGCTGAATATCTGCGCAAAATGGTTCAGGTGAATCTGCTGGGCGTAACTCAAGCTGCCAGTCTTTTTTAGTCGTACCAGTTCTCTGGTTGTCGCTGCGTCGAAAATTGCATCGCCCAATAGTGATTCAAAGAGGACTCCATCAGAGCGTATTTTTTGAATCGCTTATTCAAAATGGGACTTGGTGGTTTACGGATTTAAAGCCCGCGGTAGAATTTGTAATCTCGAAAACATTCGGAGCATCCAACCACGTCCCGAGATTGACAAAAACGGTCTCGGAATTTTTTGTACGATACAGCTCGCGTACATGGGTGTGACCTGTGATAATCCAATCAATTCGATGTCGCCTAGAAAAGCTTTCCGCAAAATGTCGCATCATTTCTCTTACACTTTCCGTTCTAGCTTCAATTTTAAGTTGTGAGCTCCTGCGGCTTTGATTGCTCCATGTTTTTCCGATACTCTCAATCACACTGCCCGGAACATTCTTTATCAGCCACTTGACTGGCTGCGATCTTAAAAGCTTTCGCAAGCGAATGTATCCCTCGTCAGAAGGGTTCATAAGATCTCCGTGCGACACGTAGAAATTTAATTCGCCAGCTGCAAAAAAATGTGAGTCCTTAAACACTTGAGCGCCACTCTGACCAAGAAATTCATTATCAAGCTGAAAATCGTGATTGCCCTCAAAGTAAAATATCTTAATTCCCTTTAAAGAAAGCTCCTTGAGCAAAGTAAAAAATTCAGAATACTTATGACGCCAATATTGACTAGGCCCAACCCAAACGTCGAATATGTCTCCAAGAAAGAATAGATGAGTGGGAACACTCGCATCTCTCAATTCAATATCTGTGCTAAATCCTAAAGCAGTCCGGTTGGGAGCCGCAGTCTCATCCCTCTGAGTCTTCTCAGGTTTTGAACCAGACCCCAAGCAGAATCTAAGATAACTGATAAGCTTTTTATAGTTATCATCATCAACCGAACGAATATGGATGTCCGACAAAAATGACAGACAATAGTCTGCCGATACATCTAAATTTATCGACTTCTGATCCATGGCCCAGGATCATAGATAGACACAAGAAATGCAAGACGCTGGGCCGGTGAGCTAAAACTAAACCTACATCTCCACTTCAGAGTCGCGCTGCCTTCTAATATAGGCAGGAACTTCGAGCGACTTTGGATCAAAAGGAGCTTTCACGTCACGAGCCATTCTTCGCGCCGCTTCAAGTGGCCCCTCTTGATTTGTAGTAGATTCGACGTTCATTGTAAGTTGCTCAGGGTGGTGTGTGGCGACCGAACTTACTCTCTCTTTCTGTGCCTCACGATAGGCTCTTGCTTTTGCCAGCAACAGTTCTCTAGGAAGAATATTCTCTTTTGTCACCTCAGACGCCACTTCAGCACCGTTCACCGCATTCAAATCTACGCTTGGTGATTCTTCTTTATGGGGCGGCTCGCTAGCAATCTTGTGCTTGGCGGACTCTGAGTTTGTCGACTCAAGATTCACCTCTTGATTAATTGAGGCGTTTCTCGGCGATAGGTGAGTCGCGGGTTCACCTATTATTTTTCCTTCATTCGCTTGAGACATTATTCCTCCTTCAACGGAGGAAAGGTTCGAAGCTTGTGTGGCCGCTTCAACCGGCGCTACAACCCCAGGAGCTACAGTGTCTTGTGGTTGAGCAGATGTCTGCATTTCAGCGGGCGTAGCTACTGAATTGTCGACACCTGATGCGCTGACAACAGAAGTAGATGCATTTTCGGCAACGGGGGCTATATTTTCTGACTGGGCACTTCCAACCGGAAACTGCTGCATTTGTGGCGCCTGAGACTGCTGAGTCTTATTGTTTGTCACAAACTGAGTTGAGCTTGAAACATAAGGTGCTTTAAAGTTTTCTTTTTCTTCGAAGCCAAAGCCTGTAGCGACAACTGTAACCCGAATGTCATCTTTCATCTCTTCGTCGATAACAGCGCCAAAAATAATCTCGGCATCTTCGTGGGCGGCGTCAGTAATCAACGTCGCGGCTTCATTTACTTCATGAAGGCTCATTGATAATCCACCAGTAATGTTGATTATCACTCCTGTGGCACCGTCGATAGAAATGTTCTCTAATAGCGGAGAAGAAATAGCATTGGTTGCAGCTTCGATAGCGCGATTCTCTCCGCTGGATAAACCGGAGCCCATAAGTGCCATCCCCTTAGAAGCCATAACTGTTCGCACATCCGCAAAGTCCAAATTGATAAGACCGCGAATGTTGATCAAGTTGGAGATTCCCTGAACCGCTTGCAAAAGCACTTCGTTGGCTTTCTTAAGCGTTTCTAGAAAAGGAGTTTTCTCTGCAGAAATTGTCAGCAGTTTTTGATTAGGGATTACAATCAGAGTATCAACGTTTTCTTTGAGCTCTTGGATTCCAGCCTCTGCATGCCTACGCTTACGCGGTCCTTCAAAAAGGAATGGTTTTGTGACCACACCAATAGTAAGAGCACCTAATTCACGTGCAATCTTAGCAACAACGGGTGCGCCGCCCGTTCCAGTTCCACCGCCCATACCGGCGGTAACAAAGACCATGTCTGCTCCTTCAAGAACAGCAACGATGTCGTTGTAAGACTCCACGGCAGCTCGGCGACCGATGTCGGGATTTGCTCCTGCTCCGAGCCCTTTTGTGAGCTCTCTACCGAGTTGTAATTTTACAGGAGCTGGACTACCTGTGAGTGCCTGGTGATCCGTGTTTGCCACCAAAAACTCTACACCGCTAAGCCCGCCTGTTATCATTGTCGAAACGGCGTTGCTGCCTGCTCCTCCAACACCAATGACTTTAATATTCGCACCCACGCTAGAACTTTCTTCGAGTTCAAACATACTTCCCCCTAAAGAATCTCATCAATCCAATCTTTTATTCTACTCATCCAAACTTGACCCGCAGGACGCCTTCGAGACTTCAACCACTCTCTTTCTTGTAGGCTCCCGTATGTAACCAATCCCAATGCTGTTGAAAATGAGGGGGCCCTAACAGCCTCAATCATTCCTCCAAATACATTTGGAGTCGCCTTTCTTATTGGCATATCAAATATGAATTCCCCGAGCTCTGTAACACCGTCTAACTGGCTTCCGCCGCCAGTGAGAACAATTCCTGAGCCAATAAGCTGAGAAAGACCACTCTTCTCAATCTCTTGTTTTACAAATTCAAACGTCTCTTCGATCCGCGGTTCAATCACTTCGCAGAGATTTCTTCGAAGCACAGCCCTTGACGGCCTGCCGCCCACGCCTTCAACTTCAATCGTCTCTTCACTATCTATTAAAGCAGCCAGAGCGCAGCCATATTTTTTCTTAAGATTTTCGGCACTGATCTGCGGAGTTCGCAAACCCATTGCAAGATCATTTGTTACATGGATTCCGCCCACGGGAACTGATGCGGTGTAAGCCAGATTTCCTTGGATATATATGACAAGATCTGTAGTTCCGCCGCCCATATCAATGAGTGCGGTCCCAAGTTTCTTTTCGTCGTCTTCCAAAACCGCCAAAGACGAAGCCAAAGGCTCTAGAACGGTTCCTATAACTTTTAGATTTGCTCGCTCGGCACATTTGATAATGTTTTGAAGAGCAGTTTTACCGCCGGTGACTATATGAACAGACGCTTCGAGCCTTACACCAGACATACCAACTGGGTCGAAAATACCATCTTGATCGTCGAGCTTGAAGTCCCGAGCTAAAGCATGCAAAACCTGTCTCTCTTGAGGAACAGCAACTGTTTTTGCGGCTTCAATGACCCGATCTACATCAGTTGCCGTAACATCTTGGCCACGAATTGCGATAATTCCTTTAGAGTCGAAAGACTTAAGATGCGAACCGGCCACGCCTACCCACACCTTTGATAGCTCAACACCTGCCATGAGCTCTGCTTCTTCTCTTGCTTTTTGAATGGCTTCTGTAGTCGCTTCAATGTTAACAACTACACCCTTTTTGAGAGCTTGGTTGGGCGCCGTTCCGACTCCCACAACGTCAATTCCGCTTTGGGTGAGATTTCCTATGACGACTGCGACTTTGGTCGAGCCAATGTCGAGTCCTGCCACGAGTTGATTTGATTCCACTTTCTTAAGCCCTCCGCTGGTGTCCGTCTTTTGGTGCGCAATCTCTTTGGCTTTACCCGCCTAGACTCAATTAGAGTTCAGACGGAGCACCCAGTCCATGGTGCTGTGTCAATCTTAGACTTTAGGCTATCGACGGTTACGCGGGCTGACAAGGACTTTCAATTCGTAGTTTGCATCGATGACGCGATCACTAATCTCGTGACGATCGAGATACTCAATGACTTCGTTCACTCGTTCAATCTTTGTCCTTATACTTTCTTTTCCGAAATGGATGCGATGGTTTCCACCAATTAGATGAAATAAAAGTTTGCCGCTCTTCTCAAGATCAATACTAGAAATAGATTTCTTGGAAAACCGTCCTTCTGGTGGAAGGTTTTCTAAAATTTCAATCGCAAGATTTCTAAGTTCCTTGTTATTAACTATCTTGGGGTTTCTAAATACAGGATAAGATGCGTATGAGCTCAATTTCTTGTAACCACTTAGGTAACCTTCTCTACCAACGACTCTAAATTCGCCTTTGTAATTCATAAATACCCCGGCAACCGCGCTGGTAGTGATTTTGATTCTAAGGCTTGCCGGGAACTGCCTATTAACTTGCGCACTTTCAATCCAAGGCTCTTTAACTAAATCTTTTTGAATCTCTTCTAGTGATACGTCCCATATCCAGCGATGACGTAGTTTATTTGTCGTCTCTTCAGTGATTCGCTGAAGTTCTGCGTTCCAGGGCCCGAGATCCTGCGAGGATCCAATCTCGACAAGTTCGATGCGAAACCAGCCATCTTGCACAGCGACAGTACTCGCTACTGCGATCGCGCTTAACATAAAAAGAAAAGCTACTCGTTGAATCCAAGATTTCACTTCGTTCTACGCCCCTCATACAAGTTTGAAGGCAATTTTAGTACCTGGGCATATTTAACTTAAACAGCAGCAGACGGAAGTCGAGTTCTAGAAACTACTAGTGCCCTTTGCCATTCATCCACACTACGGGGCAAACGAAATGGCAATAGTCCTTACCATTCTCCTAGATAAACGACTTCAGTCTTTAATCGAACTTTGGTTTTTTCTAAGACGACTCTTTTTACATGTTCAATGAGACTTGCGATATCTTCAGCGGTTGCATCTAGTTTGTTCACTATAAAATTGGCATGCTTGGCAGACACTTGAGCTCCACCGATGGCAAACCCTTTTAGTCCGCTACTCTCTATCAACTGGCCCGCCTTATACCCTTCGGGGTTAACGAAAACTGATCCACAGCTTGGCATATCTAAGGGCTGCTTCTTAAGCCTTGTAGCATTTGCCAGCTTCACTTTTTCTAAAATTCCCGCGTCCGGCGCTAAAGGCCAACTAATTCCCACGCGCAAAATGATCCCAGGCTCCCACCCTCTGCAGTGTCGGTAACTGATATCGAGATGATTCTTAGTCAGTCTCTCGACCCGTCCGTCGTCTCTCATCACGTCAATCCAGTTTACAAGTTCCATAAACTCCCGCGGCTTGAAACCTTCAGCGACTCCCGCGTTCATCACTACACCGCCGCCTACGTCACCCGGAAGACCCGCAAGGAAAAGCGCCGGCGCTAACTTGTGCTTAAGAAAAGCCTTCAGCAATTTACTTTTAGGGACACCACATTCGCACACCAGTACAAGTTGTTGTTCAACGTACTCCGCCACTTGGTTTAATTTAGTGAGATGTATCACCAATCCCCGAACGCCCTTGTCTGAAATGAGTACGTTCGTACCACCGCCAAGGACAGAATAAGAAATCTCGTTTTGTTTTGCCCAAAGCAAAGCTTCTCGCAGCTCGGCCTCTGAGGTGGGCTGTGCATAAAAATCGGCGCTCCCGCCAACTGACCATGAAGTAAAGGGTTTTAAGCTTACGCTCTTTTGAATCTTCACCAAGTTTTCCAAGTTAATAATTTAACAGCGCGGAAAGTCCCAACCCTATTATCCCGCTCTCTATCTGCTACTTTTTCAAATTCACTGAAGGAGTCGGATTTTCCCTACACTTTTAAAAACTCTCTTGAGACCTTCCAAATGTCGCCAGCTCCAAGAAACAATACCGTGTCATTCTGTTTTGCAATCTCCTTAGCTTCTCTAACCGCGAGGGATGAGTCAAAACTGAACACCACCTGGTCGACACTGTACTTGCCGCACTTTTGAATGGAATCAACCAATGCCTCAGACGTTATTCCCGCAATGAGCGGCTCCCCTGCTGAATAGATAGGCAGCACAAAGGTGCGATCCGCAAGAGTGAATGAATCTAAAAAATCCTGCCAACAAGTTTGTGTTCGACTGTAGCGATGCGGCTGAAAAACAACGATCAGCTTGCCACTACCCAAGTCTTCCTTGATGGCCGCAAGAGTTGCCCTAATTTCAGTAGGGTGATGCCCATAATCGTCGATCACTTTCACCCCATCTTTGATGCCCAACAGAGTCATCCTTCGATCGACGCCTCCAAATTTTGCAATTCCGTCTGCGCACTTTTGCCCATCGATTCCAAGTTCTCTACCTACAGCAATAGCAGCTAGCATATTGAGGGCGTTGTGTCGTCCTGGTATGGGCGCGGTTAACTGTGCAATTTTGCTTCCTTGAAACAGCACCTCAAAGCTTTTTGAAGAGCCGACGAGCTGGTAGTCGTTTTGCGCTTCGAAACCGTAATAAACAATTCGTTTACGAAAATCAGAATAGATTTCTCGTATCAACGGATCATCCCCGCATACAACTGCTAAGCCGTAGAAGGGCACCCGCTCGGCAAATTTCAAAAAAGCAGTTTTTAAGGCCTCAAACGATCCGTAGTGATCTAAGTGATCATTATCGACATTGGTAACGACAGCAATTTCAGGAGAAAGCTGCAAAAAACTGCCATCACTTTCATCAGCTTCAGCAACCAACCAGTCACCCTCGCCTAGCTTTGAGGTGCTTTTGATCAAGTCCAGCCTTCCACCAACGACCACTGTCGGGTCTAAATCATTCTGAATCATCATTGTTGCTATCAGGCTTGTTGTTGTTGTCTTTCCGTGAGTACCACCGACTGCAATTCCTCTTTTTAATCGCATGACTTCGTGGAGGACTTCCGCACGGCCAATCGTGGGAATGCCTCTTTCTTTGGCGTCGACGAGCTCAGGGTTAGAGAATTTCACGGCACTACTAAATACAACTACGTCAGCATCTTTAACATTTCTACGATCGTGACCAATAGAAATGGGAATACCCACTTCACGTAGCCTCGCAGTCTGAGCCCCTTCACTCACATCCGACCCCGAAACTTTTACTCCCATGTTGTGAAGGAGCTCGGCAAGACCGCTCATTCCGATCCCCCCGATTCCTACGAAATGCATTCTATATTTTGAAATTCTCACTTTTTTGCAATCTCCACTAATTTTAAGACAATATCTTCCGCCGCCTGCGGAAATGCAAACCGAGAGAACCTCTGCCCCATTTCGTCAAAATGCTCTTTTTGACTCTTCCATTTGCGAATAAGAGACTTAATCGATTCGGGCGAAAAATCTCTTTGCTCAATCATCTCGGCAGCACCTACTTTTACAACTTCTTGCGCATTTTTTTTCTGATGGTCGTCGGCTGCGGTGGGAAGCGGAACAAATATCGCTGGTTTTTGGCACATAGCAAGCTCACCCACTGTTCCTGCTCCTGCTCGGCAAATCACTAAGTCTGCCCAGTCATAGTAATCCGACATGGGGTCCAAAAACTGATGGACCTTCACTCTCGGATGATCTTTCAAACCATTGTAAACTTTTTGATAATCTAGCTTCCCAGTTTGCAAGACGACTCGTGCCCCATCATTCCACGACTGATCCGGCTCACTAAAAGCTCGAAGTGCTATCTCATTTAGGGGGCGCGCGCCCTGACTACCTCCAAAAATGAGTAGATGCATTTCTGGACTTGGCGTTCGCACCTTTGGCTTCATTGCTTTTCTCAAAGGTACGCCAAAAAAGTATTTGTGTGGTGAACTTAGAAACTCCCCAGAACGCTGGAAGTAAAGAAATGCGTGTCGAACGAATCGAGAGAGAATTCTATTGGTCTTTCCGGGATGAGCATTTGAATCCCAAAGGGCACATGGAAATCCCAAAAACGAGGCCATTAAAAGCGTCGGCCCCGATGCGTACCCCCCGACACCTAAGACGACATTTGGTCGAAGTTTCAACAGTAAAAAAACACTGTGGAGGAGTGCCAGCGGAATTGCTATCAGAGATGTTAGTTTTCTTAGCAGTGACTCTCGGGCTAGCGAGCCAATTTTAATGTAATAGATTGAAAATCCCTTTTCGGGAATAACTCGAGCTTCAATACCTGCTCTTGTTCCTACGAAAAGAACCTCGGCACCGATTGCATCTCGGGCATGCTCGGCGATTGCTAATGCCGGATACAAATGTCCGCCTGTTCCGCCGCCGGCAATCATGATTTTGATATTTCCTTTTGATCGATTAAGTTTCAATTGTTCACCTAATAGGCTCTGCTGCGCCTTAGCTCAGGGTGCGACAGTAGACCAAACAAAATACCCATTGATAGCAACGAGCTCCCGCCGTAAGACAAAAATGGCAATGTCAGTCCCTTTGTAGGCAAGGCTCCTAAGACCACGCCAACATTTATCAACACCTGAAGAGAAAACAAAGAAGCAAGTCCGTAAGCCCACAAAGATCTGCGAGAGTCGGTTTGACGGTAGGCCTTTCGAAATCCATACAGAGCTAAAAAGGCAAAAACACCCAGCACTAACAAGAACCCCACAAAACCCAACTCTTCACCTAGCACGGCTAAAGTGAAGTCAGTATGTGCTTCGGGTAGAAAATAAAGTTTTGCCTGACTCTCTCCAATGCCCACTCCCCAGAAGCCGCCCGCTCGAAAACCAGCCAAACTCTGGATGACTTGAAAACCAGATCGTTCAGGATCTTCCCAGGGATTCAAAAAAGAAATCAATCTTGCACGTCGGTAAGGCACATTGATTATCAAAAGATAAAAAAGAGTGGCTGCGGATGTTGTGAGAGCTACCAACCATTTTGTGGAAACGCCGGACAGTGCAAAAAGAACAAGACCTACTAAAACTGTTATGGCTATTGAGCCAAAATCCGGTTGAAAATGAAATGCCACAACAGGAGAGACCAAAAGAATTCTTTTCAGCCAAGTGCCCAGCGGCTTCGAACCTTCTGCCTTGAGCCAAAGAGATACAAACGCTAGCGGAAAGAACACTTTTACCAGCTCTGCCGGCTCCACCCGAAACCCGAGGGGGAATGCGATCCAGCGCGAGGCCCCACCCGCGGAATGTCCAATACCCGGAACAAAAGTTAAAACCAGTAGGAGCACTAACAACGTCCAAATTACCGGTAGCGATTTTTCTAACCATTTTAGCGAAAGTCTGTTGACGAATAAAAAAGAAGCCAAGGCTACAAAGGCAAACAAAAACTGCCTTCTGGCAAAGTAAAGTCCATCACCGATGAGTTCCGTCGCATAGATAAAGCTCGTGCTATAAACCTGCACAACGCCAAAACCCACCACAGACAGAAGTACGAGAAATAAGTTTTGATCTACACTTTGAAAGAACCGGAGACTTGATTCCTTAAAATTCGCAAGAGCCTTCAACTTAACTCCTTCAGGGTGCGCTCGAGGTCATGAAATGCCGGCTGTCTGCTCAGCATGCTTTCTTAGCTTTCAGTAGATAACCGACGAGCTCAACCTCTTAAATTTTGGGCTTCACCTAATAAGGGGTCAAGTGCACTTTTGAAATTTAGCCAGACGAACGAACTTATTTAAATTCATTAACGAGTTTTTTGAAGTAATTCCCCCGTTCTTCATAGCTATCGAAAATATCAAAACTAGGACTGCCTGGCGATAACAAGACAGTATCACCTATGCGCGACTTTTGATAAGCTATCAAGACTGCTTCTTCGAACGTTCCTATCAAAAAGGTCTCTGTAAAATCTCCGATTTCTCTGTTTATTCTTTCTTTCGCCTCACCTATCAAAATAAGGGTTTTAACTTTGAGGCGAATGAGATCTTCGAGCTTCGCGAAATTCTGATTGGAGTCTTTACCCCCAGCGATCAAAATAACATTTTCATCAAAAGACTCCAAAGCCTTGCGAGTCGCCTGAACGTTTGTGGCCTTCGAGTCGTTGAAAAACTCAACACCACCCACTCTCCGAACGTACTCTAAGCGGTGCGGAAGCCCTGAAAAGGTTTCCATAACATTCTGAATGATCTCGGGAGTAGCGCCATGAGTTCGGGCAATGCAAATAGCAGCCATGATGTTTTCTGTCGAGTGTCGACCACGCATTTTGATAGATTTTACGTTATAGTATTCAATCTCTGGACCAAGCCGGACGCGGATTTCTTTGCCGATATTCACGCATCCGCCAATATTCATGATTTGAGGTTCAAGGGACGCCTTTTTAGAGAAATAAAATATTCTGCCTCTTTGAACCGCTGGATCCCTCGCCATATCCACAACAAGGTTCTCATCAGCGTTGAGTATAGAAGTCGTCTCAACTTGAACATTTTGAAATACACGTCTCTGGGTTCGCACATATTCTTCGAAACCCTTATAACGATCTAAATGGGCCTCAGAAATATTAGTGAATACGATGTTAATCGGGTTAAAGCGCTCCACCATTTCAAGCTGAAAACTGGGGATCTCAACAATTACAAGATCTGCCTTTTCTCCTGACAACAAGTAGTCCACCAACGGAGTATTCGTTGCACCGCCAAACCAAACCTTCTTACCTGCTTGAGTCAGCATAAGCTCAATAGTCTTACCGGTTGTAGTTTTTCCGTTTGTTCCTGCAATCGCAATCACAGGTTCATTGATAAACTGGGAGACAAATTCGATCTCGCTCGTAGTCCTGACTCCGTGTTGTCTTACATATTGAAAAAGTTTGAGCTCAGGAGAGACTCCCGGACTCAGAATAATGAGATCTTGCCCCAACATAGATTTCGGAGTGTGACCGCCAAGATCAAACTGAACGTTCTCGAGATTTTCAACCTCTTCGAGAGCCTCTGCCAATTCAGCAGGCGACTTATGATCGCTCACCGTTACCTGCGCCCCGGCCTGAGACAAAAATCGCGTCATCGCTACGCCTGTCTTCCCGAGACCAACAATCATGATTTTTTGATCTTTAATTTCAGCCAATTCCATTAGACCTCCTATCTAAGCTTGAGTGTTGTGAGACTCAAGACTGCTAGTAAAACTGATACAATCCAAAATCTTATAATGACCTTTGGCTCCGCAACGCCTCTTAGCTCAAAGTGATGATGAATGGGCGCCATTCGAAAGATTCGTTTCTTGGTTAATTTGTAAGACGCCACCTGAGCAATAACTGAAAGGGCTTCCACCACGAATACTCCACCAATAAGAATGAGGAGTATTTCGTTTTTTGTGAACACAGCAAGGGCACCTAAAAAGCCACCCAAACTGAGGCTTCCTACGTCCCCCATAAAAAGCTGAGCAGGGTAACTGTTGAACCACAAAAATCCAAAACCCGCTCCAACGAAAGCAGCAGCAAATGGCGTAAGCTCGCCGACACCAAACACGTAAGTGATCTGTAAATAATCCGCAAGCCCTTTGTGACCGGCTAAGTAAGCAAATAAGCCATAAGTCAAAGCTGCAACAGTAAAGGGGACAATCGCTAGTCCGTCTAATCCGTCTGTTAAGTTGAGCGCATTGGCACAACCTACGATAACGAAGCTTCCAAACAGTACGTAGTACCAACCCAGATCTGGTACAAAGTTTTTAAAGAAAGGAACCTGAAGCGTCGTCGAAAAATCAAAGTAGCGAACGAGAATGCCCAAAACAATAAAGCAGAGAACAAACTCCAGAAGCAATCGCAACTTGCCCGAAAGCCCCTTAACATTCTTTTTCTTAACCTTTAGCCAATCATCAAAAAAACCAATCAGCCCAAAACCCGCGACGATGCAAACAGTTCCAAAAACCAAAGGGTCCGAAAGATCTATCCAAAATAAAAGACTCACGAGAACACTCGCCAAAATGAGAATTCCGCCCATTGTTGGAGTGCCTTTTTTCTGAAGGTGAGACTGAGGGCCATCCTCGCGAATCTCTTGGCCCATTTGGTAGTGTTTCATTCTTGAAATAAACGGTCTACCTATTGCCCACGCAAAACTAAATGAAGTAATAAATGAGAGAAAACTGCGAAATGTTATGTAACGGAAAAGATTGAGCGCGCTAATCTCTCCACTCAGAGAGTAAAGCCAGTGGAATATCATCTAAGAATCTTCTTTTCTACTTTTTGTCTTCTGGTTTATTTTCTGTTTGCAAAGTCGCAGTTATAAAAAAATCTGCTTAATAAATCAAGCAAAAATTACATAACTCCTTAGAAACTTTGAGCTTTTTTGCTCTGAGCTTCCAACGGCGATTCGGCTTCGAATCACCTCTCGCTAAAATTAAGGGGCCGATACTTCGTAGCGGACATTTAATCGATTTTTCCTTAAGAAGCTTGCTGCGCCCATTACCCGATTCGATACCGGCAACTTCCGTAAAAGAGGTTTACAAAAGTCATACATTGTATTAGTATTACATAGTAGGAGTTTCAATGCGCCGGCTGTTCGTTCAATCGACTGGATTTTATAGAATCCTCAATCATCGGCCTGATGGGGAGGAGATTTTACGTAGGATTGAGTGGGAGATATTGAACAATCCGGAAGTTGGAGACTTAGTCCAGAGTACCGGCGGCGTTCGAAAGATGCGAATTGCTGACCACAGCAGAGGAAAGGGCAAACGCGGAGGGATGAGGGTGCTCTATTTGGACCTACCGGATAGGAATCACACTCATTTGATTTGGATTTACAGCAAAGACGATGCCGACGATTTAAGCCCAAGTGGAAAGAAAATGATTAGATTACTTGTCGAAAAAATAAAAGGAGCATTCAAATGAAAAGGATGAAAGTAGAGGAGGCTCTTATAAAGGGTCTTGAAGAGGCACTAGAGTTTGAGGAAGGACGCAGAAAACTAAAAACTAATTTTCGAGAACTGCCATCAGCGGCGCCGAAGTTTTCCGCCACCCAAGTCCGTAAGATTCGTAAAGAGCTATTTTATATGACACAAGAAGAGTTCGCCGTCGTCTTAAATGTAAGCGTCGCTACTTTACGATCATGGGAACAAGGCGTTCGCAAGCCTTCCGACTCTTCTCTCCGTCTTCTTGAAATCCTGAAATCAAGACCAGACATCTTACAAGTTTTAGCGGGCTAGTGGGCAGCGCCATGCGCTTCGGAAGAAAAGCAGTTGAAGAGTGAGTGATTGATCTTCAAACAAATCTTGCGCAACAAGTGATACGGTAAACTTTAGTGAGAAAAAGCGAAGCCAGCGATGAAAGCAATAGAGGAAGACCCGATCCTTGATAAAATAATCGAAGAACTTGTTTGTGAGCATAGCTGCCACACGGTGATTCTTTATGGCTCTCGAGCTCGCGGGGATTCGGCCGCTACGAGCGACTACGACGTGATCGGGATCATACGATTTGGTCACAAGTATCGGATCGCTCGCAAATATAACGGATTCTATATCGACGCATTTGTTTATCCTGAAAAGTTCCTCGGCAAGACTGGGGAAGAGTTTTTACATTTAAAGGACGGCAAGGTTGTTTATGAAAAAACTCGTTACGGCTCTCGGCTTTTAAAAAGTATAAATACCGCAAGCAAAAAGGAGTATGTGCCACTGCCTAAGGATGAAATCGCGGCACGAAGAGTTTGGCTTCACAAAATGTACGAGCGCAGCTTAATTGGAGACATGGAAGGCAGTTATAGAAGAATATGGCTTCAGAGTGCATTGCTCTATGAATATTTTCATCTTCGAAAAAAGAGATACTCTGGGTGTAAGCTAAGCTTGGAGTGGCTTAAGAAAAATGACTCTTCAACTCACAAGCTTTTTGCAAAACTATTAACGGAACCCTCAAACCAAAAAGCATTGAAAAGACTCGTCGAACGAGTTAGCCAACGCCCACTTGCTTGATAGCTCCGGCGATGGAGTAACAACGGCGATGGAGTAACAACGGCGATGGAGTAACAACGGCGATGGAGTAACAACGGCGATGGAGTAACAACGGCGATGGAGTAAGTTTTTAAAAAAACATTTTTAATACTATTACTTTGCAATCATTAAATATTTTTGTTTATCGCAATTAATGCAGCTCGTGAAATGTAAAAACTTAATTTTTCAGTTGACGCCATTTTTGAGTCTCTATTCGCCTCAGGAATTCACCAACAACATCTTACACACGAACGGACTCGAGCAGCCCAACGTCGACATCTTGAATACACCTCTACGACTCTTTAAAGAAGCCTATTTAGGCATGCCGAAAACAACCCTGCAAAACCAAACCCTACGAAAAACTGTCTTTAAAACCCCGTGCTAGACTGCGCTCGGTTTGTGATTGTTGTGTGGTCGCTCAGTGGTAACAGATACATCTACTAACACCACCTTAGCCAATCATAAGCCAAATTTCGTACTACCGGACACGCTTAAGGTAAAAAGCGTGAAAGTAACTAGTTCGATAACGACTTTTACACTAACCCTTGGAGGTAAAATGATTCACAAAGCATTTCAAGTAACAAACGACCCGCTCAAACTCAGTCAGCTTTCGATTGATGAATTGCATAACCAAACCAAAGAAGCCGTGGCCCGAGAGCGTGACGCTCTTGTCAAAGTGCTCCACCACTTGCGCGAAGTTGAACGCAGAAAGCTTTTTTCAATCTACAAACGTCAAAGCCTTTTTGACTATTGTGTTTCGGAGCTTGGGTATTCGGAAGGTGCCGCTAGCAGGAGAATTCAAGCCATGAGATTCATTCACGAAATACCCGAGGTCGAAGAGAAGGTTGCATCTGGCAAACTTTCCCTTACGAATATCGCGCAAGCTCAAAGCTTCTTTAGAGAAGTTAAGAAACAAAAAACTCAAGCGACTCTGACTAGTCAACAAATCGAGACGATAGACAAACTCAAAGTGTTAAAATGTCTAGAGTCAAAGTCCTCCAGGCAAGGACAGCAATATTTGTGTACACTAGATCGCTCTGCTGCAAAGATAAAAGAAAGTACGCGCGAAGTTGCTCCCGACCTAACCCAGGTGACATTTAATATGGATGCTGAGCTGAAGAATCTCCTTCAGAATGTTCGCACTTTGCTTGGTCCTAAAGCCGCAAGGGCAAATTAGTCAAACCTAATTCTAGAGATGGCCAAGGTTTCAGAGCAAGCCTTGCTGGAAAAGAAATTCGGAAAGAAGGGCGCTAAAGAAATGAAGTCGCCAGAGTTGGACTCTCCGTCTGCAACCCCGGCGCCGGAGAGAAGCGAAAACCCAAGATACATTTCAAGAGAGACTAAAAGACAGCTCTGGATCAAGTACCAAGGCAAGTGCAGTCGGTGCAGTAGCAAAGGGAACTTAAACGTCGATCACAT